>DASZUZ010000802.1:0-5197 GCA_035547415.1 Bryobacteraceae bacterium
CAGGTGGCTGTTCGAACTCTGGGGAATCCGACCTACTACGGCGATCAGTGGGCGCTGTACGGCTATGCGAACGACTCGTGGCGCGTGCGTCCGAATCTGACACTCAACCTCGGGCTGCGCTACGAATACACGACAGTGCCGTTTTCGGAGAAGTTGCAGTCGCTGAACGCGATCGCCAATGTTCCGGGAGTTCTGGTTTTCAACGCGCCGCAGGCACAGACGAAGAACTTCGCGCCGCGCATCGGGCTCGCGTGGTCTCCCGGGACGAGCGGAACCACTTCCATCCGCGCCGGATTCGGGATGGCCTATGACGTTCTGTACGACAACATCGGCGTCAATTCGCCTCCGCCCCAGTTTGCGACGACCGTCGATGTAACGAACAGCGGCACACCGAATTTCCTCGCCAACGGGGGCATCAGACCAGGCGCGCAAGCCGGCGGAACCCTGTCCGCCGCCGACGCTCGCATGTTCACGTCCGCATACATCCCGGACCAGAAGCTGCCGTATTCGATCCAGTGGAACCTTGGCGTTCAGCACGTCTTCGCGAAGGACTACACGCTGGACGTGCGCTATCTGGGGACGCGCGGCGTTCACCTGAACGTGCAGACGCGTTTCAATAATTTCTCCCCGGTGACCCCGGAGAACTCCCTGCCCACGTATTTCGCCATGCCGAGCCAGGCGACCCTCGATGCGCTGCCGCTCACTCTGTCTCAGTTGAAAAAGCCCGGCTTCATCCTGCCGCAATTCGCCAATGCGGGTTTCACCAATCCCGCGCTGGTTGAAGATGCTCCCCTCGGGAACTCTACGTATCACGGGCTGGCCGTGCAGATGAATAAGCGGTATTCGCGCGATCTGCAGTTCATTGCTTCGTACACGTGGAGCCACCTGATCGACGACAGCACGGCCGATTTCGCGACCACCTTTCTGACTCCCCGTCGCCCGCAAAACTTTCAGAACATGCGCGCGGAGCGGGCTGCTTCGGCGCTGGATCACCGGCACCGGTTCTCATACGCAGCGGTCTACGACGTTCCGGTTTTCCGCAATTCGAACTGGCTCCTGAAGAATGTCGTCGGAAACTGGTCGGTGGCGCCGGTCTATATCTATGAAAGCCCGGAATATGTGACGGTGCTCAGCCAGACGGACTCGAATCTGAACGGCGATTCCGCGGCGGACCGGGTTATCGTCAATCCCTCCGGCGCGGCTGGGACGGGCAGCGCGGTGGTCCCGTTGAAGAGCATGCGCAATGGGAAGAGCGAAGTTGTCGGTTATCTCGCGACCAATCCTGGCGCCCGTTACATTCAGGCAGGCGCCGGGGCGTATGCGAACGGCGGCCGCAATACGCTGGCGGGACGCCCGATCAACAACGTCGATCTCAACCTGCTCAAGAACTTCGACGTTCGTGAACGGGCCAAGATCCAGTTCTCGGCGCAGTTCTACAATCTGTTCAACCACCCGCAGTTCGTTCCGGGGTTTGTGAATCGTGTCGACAATCCGGGCAACCCCAACATCACTGGCGCGGTGTTCAACTATCTGACGCCGGGGACTTCGTCGTTTAATAATCCCGAGGCGATTTACTCGAGCAACCCAAGAGGAATTCAGCTTGCCCTCAAGGTGCTTTTCTGAAATCGAACACAATCGTCCCATGAACGGACAACACCACTCCTGAACCGTGGAGCAGGCGGAACAGCGCCTGCTCTTTTTTGCGTGTGCGCCGCGAACGAATGCTCAAAAGCTGCGTATAAGATTAAAAGCCGTTATGCGGCAGCCGATCTCCCGTCTCGCCCTGATCAGAATAGCCCTGCTCTTTGCCGCCTGGACAGCCTACGGCATCCTCAATGCCTGGCAGGCGCACTATTGGTATGCGTTCAGCAAAACACCAATGTCCTGGGAGGACGCTTTTCGTTACGAGCTGACGTACGCCTATCTCTGGGGCGCGATGACGCCTCTGATTCTGTGGTTTGCGAAGCGTTTCCGGTTTGAACGGCACGGATGGCCCCGCCGTCTTCTGATTCACGCCGGTCTGATGGTCCTCACGGTAGCCGCCATTAAGATCGCCTTCGATGCGATCACGATGCCGCCGACTTCCGCGTTCCGCGGATTCACCTGGGAGAAACTGCTTCGGTCCGTCGAATCGACCTTCGACACGGGCACGCTGCTGTACGCCGTCGTCGTGCTGATCGAACACGCGATTATTTACCATCAGCGCTACCAGTCCGGCGTAACAAAGGCCGCGCAATTGCAGACGCAGTTGATCCAGGCTCAGCTACAAGCGCTCAAGATGCAGTTGCACCCCCATTTTCTGTTCAATACGCTTCATACGATCACGGCGCTCGTGCACGAGGATCCCGACATGGCCGAACTGACGATCACGCGCCTCAGTGAGCTGTTGCGGCTGTTCCTTGCCAACAGTACGGTTCACGAGGCGCCGCTCAGCGAGGAGCTGCGCATACTCGACTTGTACCTTGAAATAGAACGCGCTCGTTTTGAAGAGCGGCTACGGGTTGAGTACCACGTTCCGCCGTTACTGTGCGACGCGATGGTGCCGAGCCTGATTCTGCAGCCTCTGGTGGAGAACTCCATCCGCCATGGAATAGGAAGGCGGGCCGAACCGGGCTGCATATCGATAGTGGCTGAACTCCAGGGCGAAGCGCTCGTCCTGCGGATCGTGGATAACGGCGTCGGTCTGCCGGATGACTCAAAGAAGCCCGTGCATCAGGGCATGGGACTGGCAATTACACGCGGGCGGCTCGAATCCCTGTACGGTCCGCAACAATCGCTTGTGCTCCGGAATCTTCCGCACGGTGGCGCGGAGGCGCGCATTATATTGCCGTTCCGGGAACAGGCAGCAACGAATCAGCAACAGGAAAAGGACCATGTCGAACTTCAGAGTACTGATCGTTGACGACGAGAGACTGTCGCGGAGACGGATCCGGAGGCTTCTCTCGCTCGAACCCGATTGCGAGGTGATCGGAGAATGCTCCAACGGGGCTGAGGCTGTGGAAACGCTCGAGAATGCGCGGCCGGACATTCTCTTCCTCGACGTGCAGATGCCCGAACTCGACGGTTTCGAAGTGATCCAGGCCCTCACGAAAGCGAAACCGCTCATCATCTTCACTTCGGCTTATGACGAGTACGCGCTGCGGGCATTTGAAGTCCATGCGTTCGATTACCTGCTCAAGCCGTTCGACGGACGCAGGCTCATTGAATCGCTGCACAGGGCCAAGGCTCGGATCCGGCAGGAACGCTCCGGCTCTTCGGATGACCGGTTGCTCGAGCTGTTTGAAAGCCTGTCGAGAGCGCGGCGGTCACCGGACCGGATCGCGGTGCGCAATAACGGCCGGGTAGTGTTTGTGAAGCTCGAAGAGATCGACTGGATTGAGGCCTCGGACAACTATGTCTGCCTGCACTGCGCGCGCGAGACGCACGTGGTTCGGGAGACGATGAGCGAACTGGAAGCGCGACTCGATCCGGCGCAGTTTCTTCGGGTGCACCGGTCGGCGATCGTCAATCTGGACCGGATCAAGGAATTGCAGCCGTGGTTTCGCGGTGACTACCGGGTGATCTTGAGGGATGGCACGGAACTAACGCTGACGAAGAACCATCGCGAAAAGCTGGAATCCCGTCTGCTGTTGGGCGCTTCGACCCGGTGATTACCGGTATCGCTCGCAACCGAACTCCGGTTTTGATGCTTTCTGCGCGACGGATCGTCCCATTTCCTGATTTACTTCCGCAGTGGCGGGACGATGATTTGCTCCTTTGCAGGAGGTATGAAATGCAGGGTTTCTCTATTCGTGCTATTGGCGGCGTCGCTGGCGGCTGTTGATTGTGACAGAGCGAGCAGCGTTCCGAACGGCAAGTCGGAAATTGGCTCAGGTCAGGGTCAGCGCGGCGGTGCGAATGACGGTACGGCGGCCGGAAAGACGGGGGACGGCGCGTCGTCAACGCCATACGACAAAGGCGCGCGACCGTCGCCCCATGGCGGGCAAGGAAAATAGAAGTAATGGTGCCCGGGGCGGGACTTGAACCCGCACTCTCCTTGCGGAAAAACGGATTTTAAGTCTAAACCATTCATTTTAAGTCAGTTATTGGCAGACTGCCGGAGTTGCCCAGAGTTATGCAGACATTGGACTTGCGGCGTTCCGTGCCTTAGCTGAGTTTTGATGAGATCCGACGATTTCGGCGGAGTTCGCACACTACCCGCACACAACCCAGCACCGCGATTTGTCCGCGCTCTTGTCAAGCCCCGGGCCGGGGCGAAGTTGGTTTGATGAGATTGTTCGACGCGGTTATAAATCTGGTATGTCCTCTCCCAGCGCCAGTTCATTTTCATCCGAAGGCGGCACTCGTCTGCGCCTTCTTAACGTGAAGGAAGTAGCCGAGAGACTCGACCTATCGCTCCAGAGGGTTTACGAACTGGCCCGCGGTGGCATTCTACCAGTCGTGCGGCTGGGTAGACAGATTCGCGTGGACGAAGGCCGCCTGATCGCGTGGATCAATGACGGCGGAAAGGCGTTGCCCGGCGGCTGGAGGCGCGACCCCTGATGTCTACCGGATACCCTCAACGGGGAGCCTTCACGGATTCAAAGACAGTCGATGTGTCCTTGTCAGCCTTGGCCTCGGCAACGGTGGGTCCACGGCGATCAATTGGGTCGCCACCGCCTGAACCAGTTTCGCGGTCGAGAGTTTCAGGGGATGAGTAAAAGTGGGTCCGCCAAAGAGCCGTGTTGATCCGGTGATAGTTCTAGCTATTTCGACCGCGCCCCGGAGCGCGTGGCCGGCGGAGGGCGGCCAGAACTTCTTTACGATTGCGAACCACCACGCTGCCAGCGCCGGCATTCGCAAGATAGACCGCGACGTTTCGACCGACGCCTGTCGCGGACGGAAAAACGACACTCTCGACGCCCTTCGCAATCCAGATCCCAGCCAACTCCTGGGACGCAGAATACCCGCGGCCACCAAGACAGAGCCCGACAATACTTGCCAATTCCGATGGAAGCGTGGACGCAAGATCAAGATTTCTGTGCGTGGTCACAGACAGGACGTATGTCATACGGGGATATTCCCCGACATCGATTTGATTTCGACCGCTCAAAGCGGTCTTGCGGGTCGTGACTTCGCGCATAGCCGTTTCTTCTTCGAGACTCGCATAGACTGCCCTCACGCCTGCCGGCACAAAGCGACCGCCGTTCAATCGGGT
>DASZUZ010000803.1:0-5162 GCA_035547415.1 Bryobacteraceae bacterium
TCACAACATCCAGGTCAACTGCATTGCGCCGGGTTTCATCCTGACGGACCTCAACCGCGATATGTGGCAGAAGGAAGAGATGGATAAGTGGATGAAAGGCGCGCAGGCGAGCGACCGGCTCGGGAAGCCGGAAGACGTTGCGCCTCTGGCCGTCTTTCTCGCCAGTCCGGGAGCGGATTACATTACAGGACAGGTGATTGCGGTGGATGGGGGCTACTCCACCACGGCGAAATGGCCCCTGCAACTGCCGGGAGCGTAGTATGTGGCGCGCGGTCCTCATCCCGCTGGTTCTCGTGTCGGCCGTGGCGCAGGTGCCTCAGCCCGCGCCGCCCCCGTCCGTGGAATTTGTGTGCCCGATGGACCCCGACGTTCGGGCAAAAACCCCCGGCAAATGCCCCCGGTGCGGCATGCAACTCGAAGCGGGGATTCAGCAGCCCGTCGATTACCGCCTGGAGTTAACGACCCGGCCGAAGAGCGTGCCCGCCCGAAAGCCCGTGGATCTTCAATTCCGGTTCATCGATTCCCGCACCGGAAAGACAGCGACGAAGTTCGAGGTGGTTCATGAAAAGCTGTTTCATCTTTTTATGATCAGCGCGGATCTGAAGCACTTCGTGCACGACCATCCGGTACTCGGCCCTGATGGCGTTTTTCACTACAGCGCCACTCTGCCCGAGCCGGGCATCTACCGCTTACTGGCAGACGCCTACCCTTCCGGCGGCACCCCACAGCTTTTGCCGGACTACATCACGACCGCCGGTTACGACAAATCCATCGCGGAATCGATCGCGCATCCCGATGCCGACCTGAGCCCGAAACAGACGGAAAACATGCGGGTTTCCCTGCGCACCGACCCCCCGCAGCCGATCCCTGGCAAGAAAACCATGCTGTTTTTCCATCTGGAGCCCGGCGATGGCATCGAACGCTACATCGGCGCCTGGGGCCATCTGCTGGCTGCGAGCAACGACCTGATCGACACGATTCACGCGCACCCGATCTACGCGAATGGCGGACCGGACATTCAATTCAATGTCTTTTTCCCGCGCGAAGCCATGTACCGGATATGGGTGCAATTCCAGCGAAAAGGCGTTGTCAACACCGCTGTATTCACCGTCTCGGCCAGACTGCCGGAATAGATATCTCTGCGGTTTCTTTCAGAGCACCTCGTCCAGGCGGCGCTTCAATTCCGTAACTTCTTCCCGCAACTGCGAAACCTCGGCCTCCAGCGCCGCCAGTCGATCCGGCTGCGGGGTCGCAGCGGTGGTTTGCGTTTGCGCCGCCACCTGCTCCACCGGACCGCCCAGCGTCTGCGCATAGCGTGGTTCCTTCATGCCCGGCGCCGGAGCCAGCTTCTGAACAAGCGCTCCGTCCGGACGCTCGATCAGCTTGTGCAGAACCGTCTCCACCTCGTCCAGATCCGCAAACTGGTACATGCGCTCCGTGCGTCCCTTGATCTCGCCGATCGTCTGCTGGCCGCGCAGCATCAGCACGCAGAGAATCGCCGTCTCGCGCCGTCCCATGTTCAGCTTTTCGGTAAATCGCTGGGCATATTTGGGAACCCGGGAACCGCCGCTGATTTCCGCCGCAAAACCATGCGACCGGAGTCCGGCAATTGCATTTATCACGTCGTGATCCGCATAATCCGCCACTGGCCAGCGGTTTGATTTCTGGTTACAGGCGGTCGTTAAACTGTTCAAAGTCAGCGGGTAATATTCCGGGGTTGTACTCTCCTTCTCGATCAGGGACCCCAATACACGTAACTCCTCGGGTTTCAGTACGATATCCACCTCATCACAGTACCACCAGGGAGCGCTCCCGTGTATCATACAGACTAGCGTTGCTACTATTGGTGTAGATATAGCAACTCAATAAATTTTTAAGATGACTCATCACGACACACCATCCCGCACGAGATTGCTCCTCTCCGCCCGGAAATTGTTTGCCGAAAACGGGTACGAGAGCACCAGCACCGCCTCGATCGCCCGCATGGCGGGTACCAGCGAGTCGCAACTCATCAAGCACTTCGGCGGCAAAGCAGGTCTGCTCGACGCGATCTTCGTCGATGGATGGAATTCGCTGACTACCTGGCTTCAACAGCAACTACCCTCGTCAACGTCTCCGATCGAGCGTCTGCGAACCATCCCTCGTCTCATGTTTGAGGCCCTGCAGCGCGATCCGGAACTCCGGCAACTGCTGCTCCTGGAAGGCCGGCGCATCCGCAAGGAGGGACGGCTGGCGACTCTGACCGATGGATTTCTGGGATTCGTAAAGCTGGTCGACGCCACCCTCGAGGACATGCGGACAGCGGGCCAGCTCCGGCAGGATCTCAATGCCACGGCGATTCGTTCGGCGCTGATCGGATTGACCGAAGGCGCGTTGCGCGATCAATTGCTGGCCGAGCGGGCAGGAAATCCCTCGGAATTTACGCCCGAAAATATCGGAACGCTGGTCGACGCCCTCGTGGAATCGATCGCGGCATAACGCGGAAGGGACAGGCTGACGCCCGTTCCTCCTTAAGCCAGAACTCGCTCTCCCAGCGCAAATTTCAGTTGGTCGATTCCCTGACCGGTAGCGCTGGAGATCTCGAAAAACGGCAGTCCGCGGGATTCCGCCAGCCGGCGCAGTGCCGCGACCTTTTCCGGATCCTGCGCCACGTCCATCTTGCTCGCGGCGACCAGCATCGGCTTCCGGGCAAGTTCTTCGTTGAAACTCGCCAGTTCGCTCATGAGCGTCTCAAAGTCGTGCTCCGGATCGCGCCCGGTCTCCGACATGTCGACCAGGTGAACCAGAACCTTCGTTCGCTCGATGTGCTTGAGGAACTGGATTCCGAGACCGCGCCCTTCGTGCGCTCCTTCGATAATCCCCGGGATATCGGCGACCACGAAAGAGCGCATGTCCGGCAATTGCGCGACTCCGAGGTTCGGCTCGAGCGTCGTGAACGGATAATCGGCAATCTTCGGCCGCGCCGCTGAAATCCGCGAAATCAGCGTGGATTTCCCCGCGTTCGGATACCCGACCAGTCCTACGTCAGCCAGCAGGCGCAGTTCGAGCCGCAACTTGCGGAACTCGCCGGGACGCCCCGGCTCGTGTTCGGTCGGCGCCTGATGCGTGGAAGTTGCGAACCGCGCGTTCCCGCGGCCCCCGCGACCGCCTTTCGCGGCCAGCCAGGTCTCGCGATCGTGGGTGAAATCGTGGAGCTTTTCGCCCGAATCGGCATCGTAAACCGTGGTCCCGACTGGCACCTCGATGTTGATGCTTTCGCCTTCATGACCCGTGCGGTTACTGCCTTCGCCGTGGCGTCCGCGCTGCGCGTTGTATTCCGGATTAAACCGGAAATGCAGCAGCGTATTGCGGTGAATCGTCGCGGTCATGACGATATCGCCGCCGCGGCCGCCGTCGCCGCCACTGGGGCCGCCGCGCGGAACGTACTTCTCGCGCCGGAACGCAAGGCACCCGTTTCCGCCGTCGCCGGCCTTAATGGTAATGGTTACTTCATCTACAAGCATGAAAAAAGCCGCTGGTTACGGGAACCAGCGGCCGGACTCCTTGTTGAAAGAAACGGAATGGATTACTGAGCGGCTTTGACGCTGACGTACTTGCCCATACTGCCGCGGTCCCGGAATTCGACCACCCCGGTGATCTTCGCGAACAGGGTATCGTCCTTGCCCCAGCCGACGTTCTCGCCCGGTTTGATGCGGGTGCCGCGCTGGCGAACGATGATGGAGCCGCCCGGAACAAGCTGGCCGCCGAACACCTTCACGCCAAGCCGCTGCGCGTTCGAATCGCGCCCGTTTTTGGAACTGCCTAAACCTTTTTTATGCGCCATGACAAATTCTCGATTCGGAATCGTTTATGCGACGATATCGCGAATCCGGACCTCCGTATAATCCTGGCGATGGCCCTGAGTGCGCTTGTACTGCTTCTTGCGCTTGAACTTGAAGACCAGAACCTTTTCACCGCGATCGTGAGCCGAAATTGTCGCATTCACGCGAGCATCGCCCGCATTCGTGCCGGCCAGCAGATCGCCGCCATCCTTGAAAACCGCTAAAACTCTGCCGAGAGCGATCTCGGCGCCTGGTTCACCGGCCAGCTTTGGAACACGCACCACGTCGCCCGGAGCGACACGGAACTGCTTCCCGCCAGTTTCAATAATTGCATGCATGGGGAGTTAACCTCTTCGGGAGCTCAGACGCACACGTACTTGCGTCCGGGCAATCGCCGGAACCTCCAGTTTAATACAACTGGATGAAGGAAAACAACTTCCGCCGCAATTCCGTGTCGCGGGCGATTCCGGATCCTTACGGGTTCGTGCTCAGTTTATCGAGAAGTTCGTACCGGCCGCGATGCTTCTCCTGCTCGACCCGCGGTTCCACGTCGATCCGCATGAACTGCACCGTGCCGCCCTTGTTCGCCGCTGGCCATTTCGGCAGACCGGATCCGTTCGGATTGCCCGTTTTGATGAAGTTCGCAAAGTAATTTTCCATCACTTTCGAAACCTTGTAGTCGTCCGGATTCCAGTCGTATACCTTGTTGGTTGCCAGGTTGCCGAGCGCATACTCGATCTCCGACGAGTGAACCGCGCCGCGCGGCGCCGGAGGCGGTGTCGCTGCAGAACCCTGTCCGCGGACCACGCCGCCCGCCAGTCCCGCTGTTGCATTCCCCATCTGCGCGCTCATGTGCGGACGTGGACGGGAATAGAAATAGCGGTACACCGGCTTCGTCCCGGTCTTCCCCGCCGCGTCTACCCATTTCCAGGTGCTGTACGCGATGAAGCGATCGCTGGCAAGGTCCGTCGCGGCCTGAACGGCTTCTTCATCGGTCGTCGCCGCGTACTCGTTCAGCACGTCTTTCGCGTGGTCGCCGTACAGCCGTTCAACGCCCTTTCTGTAGCTCTCGAGGCCGGGAGTCGCGTCACGGCCCATTACACTCCGGCCATTCATCTCTTCCGAGTTCCATCCCGCGAGCAGTGGCACGTGCGCCTGCTTGCCGGCTTCGAAGATGGCGCGAGGCGATTCGGGGAAGAAATACCCGTCGATGGTCGGGCTGAAACGAGGCGTTCCCGGCTTGCCGACGGCTTCAAAAATCTTTTCGGTCGGCATCTCCCGGAGTTCCGCGATATTCGACGCGCCGAGCGAGGTCGCGAACTTCACGCCCTGCTGTTCCCC
>DASZUZ010000804.1:0-2180 GCA_035547415.1 Bryobacteraceae bacterium
CCTCACCGATAACCCACGGTTTCTCCTTCAGCGCTTTCAGGGCTCGTTCCGCCGCGTCCACCTTCTTGTTCGGCACAACGAAGATCATCCCGACGCCGAGGTTGAAGGTCCGCCGCCAGTCGTCCTCCGGCACATCGCCACTCTTTCGGAGTAACTGGACCATTGCGGGTGGTTGCCACGATCCGGTCTCGATGACGGCGGCGAGTCCCTTCGGCAGGACGCGCGGAAGGTTATCGGTAATGCCGCCGCCGGTAATGTGCGCCGCTCCGGCCAGCGCCGACGCTTTGATCAGCGACTGAATCGGCTTCAGATAACTCCGGTGCACGCGAAGTAATTCGTCCGCCACGATCGATCCGGTCTCCGGCAGCCGGGATTCCGGCGTTAATTTAGCGACGTCGAACAGTAGTTTCCGGGCCAGCGAATAGCCATTTGTGTGCAGTCCGGTGGACGCGAGCGCCATCAGAACGTCGCCCGCCTGAACCTTCGCGCCCGTAACAATTTTTGCTTTTTCAACGGCGCCCACGATGGTTCCGGCGAGGTCGTACTCCCCGTTCGCATACATCCCCGGCATCTCCGCCGTCTCTCCGCCAATCAGTGCGCAGCCGTTGGTTTTGCAGCCCCGGGCCATCCCGGCGACAACCTGAGCCGCCACAGTGGCGTCCAGCTTTCCCACCGCGAGATAATCCAGAAAGAACAGCGGCAGCGCGCCCTGAACCGCAATATCATTGACACAATGATTGACGAGATCCTCGCCAATCGTGTCGTGCCGCCCCGTCGCGAACGCAATTTTCAGCTTTGTCCCGACCCCATCGACGGAACTGACCAGAACGGGCTGCTTCATTTTCGGAAGGGCGAAACACCCGCCGAACGATCCAATTTCCGTCAGAACACCGGGTGTGAAAGTAGCCCGAGCCATTTTACGGATGGAAGTGACGGCGCGGTCGGCCTCGTCGATATTTACGCCCGCATCGCGGTATGAAACTGTTGTTACCATTTCGGAAGGAAACGAACCAGTATAACGAGTTGTCAGCGGCGGTCTTGCCGGCGCGTGCTCGTTTCATTGATTCCGAGGAAGCAGGAGTCTGAAGCCACTTCGCTATGAAACAGAGGATCTCCCCTGGTCTGGTGGTCCCGCTCGCGTTTTTCGCCGGCGCAATCCCTTCGATCCGCGCGCAGTCGCCGGGTAGCTACGCCCTGCGAGATGCCCGCATCGTCACGGTCTCCGGACCGGTTATTCAGCATGGCACTGTCGTCATTCGCGACGGCCTTATCTCGGCAGCCGGCGATAATATCACGCCGCCCGCCGACGCATGGATCATTGACTGCAAGGGCCTGACGATCTATCCGGGTCTGATCGACGCCCTGAGTAACTGGGGCCTCACAAATACACCCTCCGCCGCCATACTTACCGCCGGAGGACGCGGCGCAGTCGCATCGACGCCCGTTGTTGTGGTTCCCGCTCCGCCGGCGCGAGGCCCGGAAGACAGACCGTCCACTGCGTCCTGGATCAAGGCAGCCGACCAGATCTTTCCGGCGGACCGGAACATCGAAACGGCGCGAAACGGGGGCTTCACTTCCGCGGTGACCTTCCCGGGGAACAACATCTTCGCCGGGCAGGGCAGCGTCATCAATCTGGCAGGTGACCGCGCGGGCCAGATGGTTATCGCCGACTCCGTTGGCCAGATGGTCACTCTCCGGACAAACGGGTTCGGCGGCGGTTACCCGGGATCCGTTATGGGATCGATCGCTTATATCCGGCAGATCTATCTGGACGCGGAACACTACAAGCTCGCGAAGTCGATTTATGAAAAACACCCTCAGGGACTCGCTCGTCCGGCCTATGATCGAACGCTGGAAGGCGTTCTGGCCAGTCCGCGCGTTCTGTTGCCCGCCATTCGCGCGGTCGAAATCGAGCGCATGGTCGCTTTCGCGAAAGAACTGAAGGTTCCAGTTGTGCTCTACGGCGGGCATGAAGCATGGCGCGAGACGGATCTCCTGAAAGAGTCCGGCATCCCGGTGCTGATCAGCCTGAAGTATCCGGAAAGGCCGCGCGATGCCGATCCCGAGCTCGACGAGCCTCTGCGTGTTCTGGAATTGCGAGACAAAGCTCCATCCGCGGCAGGTGCTCTCGCGAAAGGTGGAGTCCGGTTCGCCTTCTATTCAGATGGCATTTCGGCCCC
>DASZUZ010000805.1:0-2651 GCA_035547415.1 Bryobacteraceae bacterium
GCGCGCGCGACCATCGACACTCCGGGGCGGTGGACGACCGCTGTCAATTACGAACTGCCGTTCGGAACGGGCCGCAAATTCCTCGCGCGTAACAGGCTGCTCGATGTTGCGGTCGGCGGCTGGACGATCAACTTCCAGACCACGATGCAGACGGGCTTCCCGCTGGCGATCACGCAGAACAATCTGAATTCGATCATCGGGACCAGCGTGCAGCGGCCGAATGCGACCGGCGTTTCCCCTTCCACCAGCGGGTCCATCGAAGAACGGCTGACGAATTACATCAACAAGGCCGCTTTCGCGACCGCCCCGCAGTTCACATTCGGGAATGTGAGCCGGACGATTACTTTGCGCGGACCGGGCATGTCGAATATCGACTTCTCGGCCTTCAAGAGCTATACGTTCGAGAAGGTGCAGGCGCAGTTCCGCTGCGAAGTGTTCAACCTGACGAACACGCCGCAGTTCTACGGACCCAATACCAACATCAACTCATCGACGTTCGGCCAGATTACCAGCCAGGCGAATTTCAATCGGGTGTTCCAGTTGGGCGTGCGGTTCTCCTATTGAGCGGTCGGGGCGCGGGATCGAGCCGGCCGGTTCGGTCCTGCGCCGCGCCTCGTTATCACAGGATTTGTGATAATGCTGGCATGAATGAGGGTTCGCGCCCGGATCGACGATGGCCGGCTCGCCACTCGTTACGGCTTACCCGGGATCGGAGATCGTGAAGAGTTGTGAGCCAGACCCTGTTGCTCTGCCGCTGGACACCAATGCTCCTGGTTCCTGGGAATCGTCGTCTTTGGCAGCGGGTCTTGCCAGTCTGGGATATCCTGGCTTTCGGCAACTGCGCGGCGCCTCGCCGAGGAATCCTGCGCTCATTCTCCTTGCGGCAATCACCGCGAATGATGTGGAAGTTCGCGTCATCGAAGCGCTTCCGTGGCTTGTTGTCGAATACAGCAATCTCGATTGGGCGTGGTTAACAAACGAAGCCAAATTGGGGGATGTTCAAAACCGCCTCGGCTTCATCGTCACGCTGGCTCGACAGGTGGCCGAAAAGCGCGGCGACACACTGACGGCGGGTCGCCTCCGGCAAGCCGAGGAAATCCTGGATCATGCCCGTCTCGGCCGGGAGGACACTCTCTGCCAGCAGTCGCTTTCGGAAGCAGAACGCCGCTGGCTCCGCCGAACACGTCCAGTCGAAGCAAGGCACTGGAACCTGCTGACGGACCTGATAGCCCAACAGTTGCCATATGCAGCATAACGGGCCACCGGAACCATGGCACTCGTTCTTTGCTGAAATCGACAAATCCCTGGCCGAGCCTGTCGCGCTCCACTGCATCGGAGGATTTGTGGTCGCCATGCTCTACGGTCTGCCACGCCCGACAGTGGATGTCGACTGCGTCTCGGTCATTCCCGTTCAGCAGACTGACGCTCTTCAATCGCTTGCAGGCAAGGGGTCGGCCCTGCACAAGAAATACGGAGTGTACGCCCAGCATGTCGGCATAGTAACTGTCCCGGAAAGCTATGAAGAGCGGTTGATCCCGATGTTCCCGAAAGCGTATCGCCAATTGCTGCTCCATGGCCTGGATGCCCACGACCTTGCTCTGTCGAAGCTGGAACGTAACTCCGCCCGCGATCGCGAAGACGTGAAGTATCTTGCCCATGCAGCCCCGCTCGATCCGGCGGTTCTGAAAAGCCGGTATCACGCGGAGCTTCGGCCATATCTGGCGAACACATCGCGACACGATCTGACCATTCGCCTCTGGCTTGAAATGCTGGCTTAATGCGTCGGTGAGGACCCCGATTCAGAGACGGCAAACAATCAGGCTGCCTTCGCGTTCACGGCCGAATCGGCCTGCGTGCAAAACGAAGCCAATTCGCCGGAGGGCAGGCGTACGGGCGGCGCTGTGACCGCTTCGAGGAGTTGTTCGAAGGAGCGGTCGCCGTTCTTTCTTTTGAGGTTCTTGCGGCGTTCGTCGGTGGCGAGGGTGGCGGTGACTTCTTTGTAGCTGGCGAGGCCCGTGTCGGTCGGTTCTTCGTTCTTCTCGAAGAGTTCGAAGTGGATGATGCGGTCCGTTTGCAGCCGGCGAAGTTCGGCGGTGGAGCGGCGCAGCAGGTTGTGGGCCTGGGCGCGAGCGCGGTCGATGGACTTCTGCTTTACGGCGAGGACTTCGTCGAGCATGGGGTCAAGTTCGGACTCCGTGGGGAGTTCGGTTTCGGCCATGGCGCAGCGGCGGAGACGCCAGGAGGCGTTGACGATCTCATACGCGAGCGTTTCTTCGAGCGCTCCTTCGGGGTTCAGTTCTGCCCAGAGGCGGGTCGAGAGTTCCGCGTAAGCCTCGATTTCTTCGGGGCGCACGACGCCGCGCCGGGCGAAAAGGCCATGGGTGATGGCGTTCTTCGAGGATGCCGATTTGCCCTCTTCCGTGCGGGGGCCTGTGGACAGGGTGGCGTTCGTCTGATTCGCAAGCGTCTGTGCGGTCGTAGCCATGATGTAGCTCTCCTGGCCCGACGCTACAACACCCGCGAACGCATTTCGGCCATCCGAGTTCCAGGTGATTGAAACAACAAGGAAAAAACCTGCCGCGCGGCCGTGACCCGAATCCGGTTGTTCCTCACCGCGCGTCCGCGCCAGCCATGCTTCCGTTCAGAAATCG
>DASZUZ010000806.1:0-1543 GCA_035547415.1 Bryobacteraceae bacterium
GTCGGCGGCATTCGGACTGGCGCGCCTGATCTCGAGTTTCCTGTTCGGCGTGAAGCCGTGGGACCCGGCCGTCTTCGTGGCGGTGCCGGCGCTCCTGACCGCGGTGGCGATGATCGCCGTGATGATCCCGGCGATCCGGGCGACGAAGATCGATCCGATGACGGCGCTGCGCTACGAATAGCGATCAGCCCTCTTTGATCCGGCATGTGACTTTCTTACGCGTATCCGGACGGAGGGAAGTGCAATGATCGCGACACCGATCCGTCTCGAGCCGGCAGAAGCCGTGCAGCGCCCCGGAGCGGAACCGCCTCTTCACGTACACGAACGGGAAGATGAAACGATCTACGTACTGGAAGGCCGGATCGACGTGTTCCTGGAGGGTATCTGGCACGATCTTGTACCCGGAGAGAGCATCTTCATGCCCCGCGGCGTGCCACACACGTTTCGGATCCGTTCGTCGGAGGCGCGGGCTGTCACCGTGATTACGCCGGGCGGGTTCGAGAGCTGCTTTCGCGCTCTGGGGAAGCGCGCGGATATTTTCGGGATTTCCCGATAAGATTCTGCCTCCGACCGAGAAGGATTTTGTCCGCATGCTGGAGTTGGGGGAGCGGATGGGCGTGCGTCTGATTCCGGAGAGCGTCGCCTTCTGAGAGCGGGAGCGGGAGCGATCACCGGGATTCCGATGGGCCACGATTCAGAAGAACGGCATCGTTCAGTCCGGGAAAATCGTTCTTATCCAGAGGACGTCATGGCCTCAGTCGCGGAGCCAGTCTACAACAGCCTTCGGAAAGTTCTCGTCGGCGAGGAGGCGCATTGACGGCTGGCTTTACGCGGGAATGGGATACGCCTTATATCCGCCCGCGAGGTAACTGGCTGGCGTAAGACAGACAGGCGAGAATATCATCGCGAGTCAGACCGGGATAGTTGGCAAGGAGATCTTCCCGGGATTCCCCAGCGGCAAGCAACTCCAATATGAACTCGACGGCGAGGCGAGTGCCACAAACGACCGGTTTGCCGGCCAGAATGTCCGGATCCACGACGATGCGCCCCGACAACGGCATGCCTGGATTCTATCGCGGTGCAATCAGATATGCGCCCCACGTGATGCCTGTGCTCGGCTGGCTTCGGCCGATCGCTGGTCAGGCCGCCTCTCTCGGTAAGACTTCGCGTTCAATGGCGGTCTGGTCCACGCAAGCCAGATCGTAGTGGTTCTGTATATTCATCCAGTACTGGGGCGATGTTCCGAAGAATCGGGCAAGGCGCATCGCGGTGTCCGCGGTGATCGAGCGCTTCCCGTTGACGATAAGGCTGATTCGATTGGCCGGTACTCGAATTGACTGCGCCAGTGAGTTTATGCTGATCTCTTCGTCCCTCATGTCCTGAGCGAGTATTTTCCCTGGGTGAACAGGCGCCAGCCTTGCCGCCGGCTTAGTGGTAATCGACGATTTCGACATCGCAGGGTCCTTTCTCTCCCCAAACAAAACAGATTCTGAACTGATCGTTAATGCGGATGCTGTATTGACCTTTTCGGTTTCCCCTGAGC
>DASZUZ010000807.1:0-3573 GCA_035547415.1 Bryobacteraceae bacterium
ACGGCCTCCTGCTGTACGAGCCGGCTGCCCGGATAAATCGTATACACAAGCGAGCCGCGGAAGATTCCGAGGCGAAGTCCCTCAAACTCGACTTCGACCCGGTCGCCGCTGGTGCGAACCCGGATCGCGGAAGGTTTGAACTCCTGCTGAAACCTGCGAATGCCATCGGGATGGCTCGGCGGGAAGTCGAAGAACTGATCCCATCCGCCACGGCGGACACCCGTATCCGCGAAATAGACCGGTTGGATATTCTCGAGAATCGAAGAGCCGTTCGCCGTGATTCTGCGGATGACCGGACCCTTCCCGTCCGTGGAGAATTCGATGGACCAGTTGCGGTTCCGATCGTCCGGCCAGGACAACGTGAGAGCATCGGAAGCCTGTTGTATCCGGACCGGGCCGGGGCGAATGCCCGAGACGTCCACGGGCAAAGCGGAGAGCATCCGCGCCACGCAGAGGCAGACAAGCAGCCTGAACATGGCGCTATCTTACCCGGTGCGCGGGATTTTTTACGCGTAGCGCCGGATCATGCGCGCGCAGAACTCGGCGAAGCGCTCCGGTTCTTTCGGCGGGCTCGCGTAATGCGGACGCAGTCCCTCATGTTCCGGCGTGAAGCAGAATGTAATGGTCACGTCGAACGGCTCGATCGCCCGCATCTGGCGGTCGAACCAGGCGTCCGCGTTCGGGCGAAAGGAATCGGCCCAGCTCAGACCCGTGCGAAGGTACTTCACGCCGAGATCCCGCAGCCAGCGCGCGCCATCGTCGAGCCGGTGATCCTCAAAGTGAAACCACTGGCAGATGCCCATGGCGGGCGTGTAGTTCGGGAATTGTTTCATCGCCAGTTTGGGGGAGCCGTCTTCGCGTAGCAGCCCCATGTAGAAGTGCCTGTAATAGGAGGACCCTTCCGCTTCCCGGTGGCGGGTAGTCGCCGGCCACGCGCGCGGCAGGTCGTAGAGGCTGTACCAGTGGATGCGCTCCGCTTGTCCGATGAGCAACTCCGCGCTGCGTCGCAGCCCGAACTCCTGGACCTCTTCTGCCCCAAACGTCGACACGCCGACTTCTGAAATCCAGAGGGGCAGGCTGGTCACCGCCCGGATTTCAGCGAGTTTGTCCGGCCATTCGTGGATGGTCCAGTGGTTCCAGTCCAGCGGGAAGCCGTGGACGGCTACAGCATCCACGTGATGCAGTACGCAGAACTGGTCCATTCTCCGGATGAAGGCCGGATCAATGGGCGAAATGCCGCCGAGGACCTTCGTCAGCCCTGGGCGTTCCGCTTCGATCGCCTGCGCCGCGAGATTGATCATCCGCGCGAACCGGCTCCAGTCCGGGTCGAGCTCGAAGTCCCAGTGGGACATATTGTTCGGCTCGTTCCAGAGCATCGCCGCTTCAACCACGCGCCAGCTCCACGTCCACGATCCGATCCGCGCCGCACCAGTCGGGTCTTTCGACTCGCCTGCACAGGAAGACTTCGGATTCGGGATGTTCAAGAATCTGGAATCCGGAACTGCGCAACATGGCTTCGGAACAGGCCAGGTTGGGGAACCACCAGTTCGTCGGATCGTTCGAGTAGCGGTTCTCGACGAAGTGCATTGTGGGGTAACCGGGCTGGTTGAAGACTTCCACCTCGGAAAATGGGTAGTCCTGTTCGAGCCGGGCGATCTCAGCACTGCCCCGCTGGCAGGACTGAAAAACCAGCAGGTCTTTGGCCGCGTGTTCGTGAATCAGATCCAGCGCCAGCAGTGGATGACGCAGGTGATAAAACACGCCCATGAACAGAACGAGATCGAACCGTTCGCGCAGTTCCGCGAGTTTATAAACGCTCAGTTTCCGAAACTCGATGTCGTGCCCGAGAATGGACGCGGCGTAACGCCCCTGATTCAGATATGCGTCATCCGAGTCGATCCCGACCACGCGGTCCGCGCCGCGCTTTTTCATCTCGATCGAATAAAACCCGGCGTTGCACCCGATGTCCAGCACGGTCTTTCCGCGGAGATCCGGCGGGATCGACTGCTCAAAATGGCGCCACTTGAGCGATGGATAGTCCCCGAGGAAATGATGAGGCGCTGTTTGAATCCCGTGAATGTCCAGATTGTGAAACCAGGGCCCCAGCCGTTCGATTTCTCGTTCGATTTCGTTCAAAATTCAGTTCTCCCCGCGGCGTGCGCGCCGCGCTCCGGCTGGCTGAGCAGCCGCATGGCTTCCCGGTAGCCGTGCAGCGTTCCGACGTCGACATACGAACGGCCCGCCTTCACTCCCACTGCCCGGCCTCCGTTCCGGATCCATGCGTTGACCAGAGTTCCCATATATTCGTCAACTCGTCCGCGCTCGACCCAGAAATCGTGCAGGGCGATCAATGTGGCGCCCGGCATTTTGAATGCTCCCCAGACCCAGTTGGTGAGCGGATTCGGCTGCTTCACCTGTATTTCGATCACGGATTCCGACGAATCGAGGACCACGGCGTCGAAAAGCTGCGGCTGTTCGACCGGAAACAACAGAAAAGACAGCAGATGATCGGGGAGTTCCGCGAGCGCGTTTTCCGGGAACCAGATGGTGTCCGGAAGCCCGACGGCGACCGGTTCATCGGGCGCGATGACCGGCAAGGCGCGGAAGATGGCGTCGCAAAGGCCGGCCGGACGCGGCTGGACAACGTAGCACGTGCGGGCCGGCTCCACGCCGGCGCCGTAGTATTCCAGGATGTCGGATTTGCCCGGGGAAATGACGAAGCAGATCCGTCGGGCTCCACCGCGAATCAGGCGTTCCACCAGATATTCGCTGACGGCTTTCGGCCGTTCGGTCTCGCCATCCAGCCGGCTTCCGACCGGTAAGAGTTCCTTCGAGAATGCCAGCGGCTGGATGCGGCTGCCGATGCCGGCGGCAGGAATAATCCCCCACATTAATGCGCTTCTCCCCCTGCGACGCTTTCGGCGCCGCGTTCGGAAGCGGCTTCTTCCAGCGCCGCGATCAGTTCTCCCGCGCGAATGGTCGCGGTATGACAATCGAGCGCTCGCTCGCGCGCGGCAAGGCCGATCTCGCGCAGGCGATCGCTTCCCGAATTCAGAGCCTCCATTGTGTCCTCCGGGGAACGCGCTACGAGAATCTCCCGGCCGGGCTCGAAAAACTCATCCAGTCCTTCCCACCAGTCGCTTAAGACAGGTACGCCGCAGGCCGCAGCCTCAAAAATGCGGCCAGACGGGCAGTAGCCCGAATCGGCCATGGGCTGCCGCGTGACGTTGAGCGTGAGGCCAGAGGAGCAGTAAAACGCATTGTGATCGGCGGGCGGCACGTGGGGCACGAAATAGATATTCGGCTTCCACGGAAATTGCGGAGGATACAGAGAACCGCCGATCAGGAATGTCCGATCCGGGCTGCGTTGCGCCGGGTCGAGGAACAGTTTTTCCAGAGCCGCCTGCCGGTCGGCGGCGTAAGTGCCGAGGTAGGAGAGGTCTATCCTCCGATCTCCGGCGGGAGTTCGCATTGGTCGGACGGGCCTGTGGATTTCCGGGTCCACGCTGCCATACAATGGCCGCACACGTCTGGCCAGCAGTTTTTCACGCAATTCGCGCAGGGTATCTCCTC
>DASZUZ010000808.1:0-5190 GCA_035547415.1 Bryobacteraceae bacterium
TCGATCGCCCGCCGCTTCGATTGGCCGGCCATCGCCAGCCCGGCCGATCCGGCCGCCAGAAAGCTTCTACGCAGCATGATATTTCTCCAGTGCGGATTCGTTGACCGTGATGCCCAGCCCCGGTCCTTTGGGGAGTTCCAGAAATCCGTTGCGTCCCGTTTCCACGTCCGGCGAGGCGATCTCCTGTCGCATCTTCCGGTCTTCCGCGGCGGTGGGCAGCGGCAGATTTTGCGCGAAGAAATTCGGAATACTCGCCGCCAGTTGAATGGCCGCGGCGGTCATCACGGGACCGCCGTCGTGCCGCGGCGCGACCGCCACGTAATACGGTTCCGCCAGAGCGGCAATCCGCCGCGCGCCCGTGATTCCGAAAAACGCGAGTTCGGGACGCACGATATCGATCAGACCGTCCCGCAACAGTCCCTGAAAGACGGCGGCGTCGCGAATGCCGCGTCCGAACCCCAGCGGCACAACCGTCTCGCCGGAGACCTTGCGGACCGCTTCGACGTTCGAGTAAGCGCACGGTTCGTCGAACCAGAGCGGGTGCTTCGTTTCCACCGTGGTTGCAACCGACGCCGCGTCCCCCGGCGTGAGCAATCCATTCCCGGCCAGCACGAAATCGCGCCCGTCCGGGACCGCATCCACGAGCTCCCGAATCCGGTTCTGATACGCCTTCCCCTGATTTCTCGCCACGGGAGCCGGAACCTCGATAACGGTGATCGGGAACTCCGCGCCGTAAGGCGCGCTGAACGCCCTGGCCTTGCTGCGGGTCGGTCCGCCGAGCACGCGATACACCGGCGCGTTGCAGGCTTTGCCGAGAATATCCAGCAGCGCCATATCCAGCGCCCCGCCGAGCGGGGTCGTCGGCGTGATCGCGGCGTAAGTATGAGCGGGTTTGCCCACCCAGACGGATTCGAGAGCCTTCAGCTCGCTGTCCGAGCCGGATGCGCCTTCGCCCCAGCCCGTCACGCCCGAGCGCGTTTTTACGCGCAGCAGCGCATAGCGGTTTCCCGACACCGGCTCCCGCACGGGGAACTGCCGGATTTCGGCGATATCGAGCGACGAAGGCTTCGCCACCGCGGCGGCCGCCTGTGGCGCGAAGCCGGCGGAAAGACGCGCTCTCCGGCGTAGGGTTGCGGCATGCATGGCCGCGATAATATCACTGCTCCGCGTCTTAAAACATGAGCCGCAGAGCGAGTTGTATCTGCCGTGACGGCCGCGAGGTCGCCGAGATCGATCCGACCCCGTTGCTTCCGATCGTCGTATTGCTCGGGATCTGAAACTGCGGATGGTTCAGCGCGTTGAAGAACTCCGCCCGGAATGCGAGATTCGTATTCTCCGTAATCCGGAAGCGCTTTGCGGCAGTCAGATCGAGGTTGGCCGATCGCGGCCCCGTCAGCACGTCCCGCCCGCCATTGCCGTAGCAATAGCAGGCTGCGGGAGGAATGGAAAACGCCGCCGGATTGAACCACAACTGCAGCGTCTGATTCGCCGGATACGGATCCACGCCCGCCACCACGTTCGCGCGCCCGCCCGCCCCGTTGTTGGTGGCGGACGGCGCGCCCACGGTGAAGGGCAGCCCGCTCTGCAGCACGAGAATACCGTCGATCTCCCATCCTCCCGCCACATACCGGTTGAACACGTTATCGGAGGACGCCCATCGTTTTCCGGTCCCGAACGGCAATTCATAACTGGAGAACAGATTCAGCCGGTGCCGCACATCGCTGTTCGAACTGCCCCAGTCCGCCCGGCGATTATACGGATCCTGCCCGCCTCCGGAACCGCCGTCCCACGGCGCGTTGTCCATCGCGTGCGACCATACCCAGTTCGCGTTCAGATACAGTCCCTTCGAATACCGCTTCTCGAATGTCACCTGCAGCGACTCGAACTCCGAGTTCCCCGCCGACTCCCAGTAATTAATTCCGGTGATGTTGGGCAGCACCGGATAGTACGGACGCCGCGGATTGATCGCGCCGGGTCCCGGTTGCGGCGTGTTGATCGCGAGGTTCCACGCGAGCCGCCGTCCCAGCGATCCCACGTACATCGCCGTCAGCGACGTTGATTTCGCCAGTTCCCGCTGCACGCCGAAATTGAACTGCTGGATCTGCGCGTTGCGGAAGTTCGGATCGATTGCCGTAATGGTCGCGTTGGGAACAGCCGCGGTCGGGTTATTCGGATCGGTCGGCGGAAAATCCGAACGCTTCGGAATCCCCTGGCTCACCATGTTCGCGGGAAACAGATCCCCCGGGCTCGTCGTAAACACAAGATCGAAGGGCTGCTGCCGGAACTGCCGGATGGTCGTCCCGTAGTTCCCCTGCGGATCGTAGAAAATCCCGTAACCGCTGCGGATCACCGTCTTCGAATCGAGTTGCCACGCGATGCCGATACGTGGAGCAATCGCCTTGTAGTCCGTGTTCACATTTGCGGTACTCGATGCGTTCCGCCCCGCAATCAGAAGCTTCGCCGTCGCCGGATCCCAGTTCACCCAGAAGTTATTGTCTTCCGTAAACGGCGTGTTGATCTCGTAATGAACCCCGAGGTTCAGCGTCAGTTTGCTGTTGACCCTCCATTCATCGCGAATGTAGTAATTGAACTCGTTCGTGCGCACGTGCGCCGTGCCGGGAATGAAGAAGTCGCGAACCGTGGCGCTGGGAAAGCCGAGCAGCATGCTCGCGATCGCATCGCCCGTGCCGCCCGTGCTCGACGGATTATTCGTAAACCCGCTGGTAAACGTGAACCGTCCGAACGCGCTCTGTCCCGGAGGACTCGCCGTTTCGCTGATCAGCCGCTGCCGGATGTCCAGCCCGAACTTGATCGCGTGCTTTCCCTTTTGCCAGCTCAGACTCGCGACGTTTTCGAACATATGTTCGCGCCGGATCAGCGGCTCCGATCGCGCATTTCCCAGCCCCACATACCCCGACGGACTGATGATCGGCGCGGACGGCTGAAACGGATCGGTGGTGTCCCGCCCGGGAATCTGCGACCAGACCGGATCCGTCAGCGTCTCCGGCAATAGAAACTGACGGAACTTCGTGAACCCGAATCGGTATTCACCGATCAGATTCGAGCTGAAGACATGGTTGTACGCCAGCACGCCATTCTGCCCGCGGATGGTATCGGGTCCGGCGAAGCTGTCTTCGTTGCCGCCGATCCGCGTGTCGAACGTATCCGGAATATGCAGATCCGAATTGTCGATGGAATAGCGGCCAAAAAACGTTTGATGATCGCTGATCTGATAATCGATCCGGACGTCGCCCCGGTCCAGATTGCTCAGCTTCTGCGGATTCGCGATGAAGTTGTTGACCAGCCCGCTCGTCTGCGGATTCGGATACAGCGCGACGATCTTCGCCGCCAGCGGGTCGAAACGCGACGCCGGAATCATGTCGCCGGGGAACCGCGTCCGTGTGTACGTCGTTGTCCCGCCCGCGCCCGTGACCGCGGCAGTCGTCGCCGGATCGAAGATGCCGTTGCGCGCGATTCCCGTGAAATCTCCCAGTTTCTCCGCGGCGGTCGGCACCGTGATCACCTTCGTCTGCCCCTGTTTCTCGCGATAGCCTTCGTAATCGGTGAAGAAAAATGCCTTGTTGCGAACAATCGGCCCGCCCACGCTCCCGCCGAACTGGTTGAGCTGATATTCCGGAATCGGCCGGTCGGCGCGGTCGAAGAAGTTCTTCGCGTCGAGCGCCGAGTTGCGCAGGTACTCGAACGCCGAACCGTGAACGTCATTGCCTCCGGATTTGGTGCTCGTTACGAGTACGGCGCCGCCCGCGCGTCCGTACTCCGCGCCCGCGTTGTTCGTGATCGCTTTGAACTCCTGCACGCCTTCCACCGCCGGCCGGACCACGAACGTCTGCGAGATCATCTCCGTGTTGTCGATGCCGTCGAGCAGCAGTTGATTGCTGCTGTCCCGTGCGCCGTTCGCCAGCAGCGTCGTGCCGCCGGGCCGCAGTTCGTCGGGTCGCAAGCCCGAATTGATCGTGCCCGTCTGCGAGTAGCTGAGTCCCGTCACGCCCGGAGCAAGAACCGCGAGCTGCACGATGTTCCGGCCGTTCAGCGGCAGGGTTTCGATCGGATGCGTATCGATCACCTGTCCGATCGTCGAGCCCTCGGTCTGCAGCAAGGGAGCCGCCGCGCTGACCTCGATCGTCTGCTCCAGGCCGCCAATGGCCAGTTGGATATCGAGCCGCGCTTCCTGCGCTACCTGCAGCACCAGACCTTTCGTGAGATGCCGCTGGAAGCCGGCCTTCTGGGCCTCAACGGAGTAGCTCCCCGGCGTGAGATTCACGGCGCGGAAATCGCCTGCTGCATCGGTCGTCAGGTCAACCGAAGTATTCGTGTTTTCGTTGGTGACCTTTACCGCCACGCCCGGAAGCACAGCCCCGGAGTTATCCGTCACCGTGCCAACCAGGCTCGCCCGCTCCACCTGTCCGGAGAGCGAACAAACAAAGAGGACCGCAGCCGCAAATCCGATCGACAGAGATCGCATGGCTTCACTCCTGAAACGAAGTTGTGGGCATTATACAGAGATTTGAAAAGAACGGAATCGGGGACTGCTGCCCCGCCGCGCCGTGCAGTGAAAACCGTGCTGTTCTTTCCGTCGCTGAGTCCTGCTACTCGATAACTGCGGACTTCACGCCGTCTTGCGCAGTGGTCCACGCTTACAACCCGAGCCCATTCTTTGATAGACTTTTCCACGCGATCGCCCCGTGCAGGGCAGGGAAGAGATCGCCCAGGAGGGAACGATGGCAACAAACAGAGGCGTTGAGTACATGGGAACTGGAAAGGTCGAGGTCCACTCGATCGATTTTCCGAAACTCGCGCTGGGAGATAGGAAATGCGAGCATGGCGTGATCCTGCAGATCGTCTCGACGAATATCTGTGGCAGCGATCAGCACATGGTTCGCGGGCGCACGACTGCCCCGAAGGGACTCGTCCTCGGTCATGAGATCACCGGAAAAGTGATCGAAGCGGGCCGCGATGTCGAGTTCATCAAAGTCGGAGATCTGGTGTCGGTGCCGTTCAACATCGCCTGCGGCCGCTGCCGGAACTGCAAGGAAGGCAAAACCGGAATCTGCCTGAACGTGAATCCGTCGCGTCCCGGCGCGGCTTACGGCTACGTCGATATGGGTGGCTGGGTCGGTGGTCAGGCCGAGTACGTCATGGTGCCTTATGCCGATTTCAATCTCTTGAAAT
>DASZUZ010000809.1:0-3239 GCA_035547415.1 Bryobacteraceae bacterium
GAGAGACTTCCTTGATGACGACCGTGCCCTGGAATGGCGTCCGCGCCATATCACCCTGCACGACAGGGCCTCCCTGCCCTTCCAGCTTCAACTCATTCGCACCCTTACCGGGCAGGTGAGCCGTTGTAACCAGTGAGAAGGCTTTCCCGGGAGCATAGTCGTTCAGCGTCAGGTCGATGTGGTCATAGATGGCGCGGGGCCGGCGCTTCTGCAGATCCGTAACGGCGAGTTGGCCGTCGTGAATCTCCAGCCGCGCGAGCGAGAAGTCCCTCTCTTTCGGCGGATCGGAATGCGGCGCGACATTTGCGCGCGACTGACTTCCTCCGAGCGTGGATGTATTCCATATCCCACTGGCATTCTTCACCAGTTCGATGACGGGCCGCTCAAGAGTCAGCGAACGGATCTCCACGTCGCCACGCAGCAGGGGCCAGAACCGCGGGCTTACGCTTAACTCGCGCACCTGAGCAAAGGGCCGCTCCACGGGGAACTGCGGATCCTCTTTGATGACGACATTCTGCACGCTGAAGGCGAGCGGGATAACCTTCAGACTCATGGCGCCGAGCGTCACGCCGCGGTTCAGACGCCCCTCAAGAGCCGCCTGAATCTGACCGCGATAGCGATTCACATCGAGCAGAGCGGGGATGGCGAACACCGCGGCAATGAGCAGCGCCGCCACGATTCCAATGACGATCAGGAGTTTTCGCATACGCGGTACCGGTCGACTCACGACCACCGCGTTCGAACCGCGCCGAACATACGACAGTCATCAGTTCGCTTCCATTGTGTCACCGCGCGCATCCGATTGCCGCGATTTCCGGTACGTTTACAAGTTGTTCACACTTTGCCGACGACATACGACGTCTTCCGGCTCTAACCTGTCAGCACGCAAAGGCTCAAAGAGTTCCTCTGAACTCGGGAGGCAATATGAAAGCCAAGACTGCGCTCCGGGTACTTGCGGCCCTGTTCTTCGTCATTTCCGGCTCCCTCTCCGCCGGAGACAAAGAAGAAGAGTCGATACTCTCGGAGCTCCCCGGGGCAACGCTGGTCTCCACCAGCACAGTACCCTCGAACGGGGATGTCAATCCTTATGGCGTCGCATTCGTCCCACGGCGGTTTCCATCCGGCGGACTGCTGAACCGCGGCGACGTCCTTGTCTCAAACTTCAATAACAGCGCGAACCTGCAGGGGACCGGAACGACGATCGTGAAGATTACGCCCGCCGGCCACCAGAGCGTCTTCTTCCATGGAGCATCCGGACTCGGTCTCACCACCGCGCTCGGCGTACTCAGAGGCGGCTTTGTGATAGTCGGCAACGTACCAACCACTGACGGCTCCTGCAGCACGATCAAACAGGGTTCTCTCCTTGTTCTCAACCGGCACGGAGATCGCGTCGCGACTTTGAGCGACAGGTCCCTGTTAAACGGACCCTGGGATCTGACGGTGAACGATGGTGGCGATCATGCACAGTTGTTCGTCTCCAACGTTCTCAGCGGGACCGTGTCGCGGCTGGACGTCGACATATCCGGGGGAGCATTCGTTGTCAACCGGATCACCCGGATCGCATCCGGATATACGCACCGGTGCGATCCCGATGCGCTGGTACTCGGTCCCACGGGGCTCGCCTTCGATTCCCGAACCGATACCCTCTTCGTCGCTTCCACCGCCGATAACGCTGTCTACTCGATTCGCGCCGCAGACGACAGCGCAGCGTTCGACCGCGGAAAAGGCGATCTGGTTTACGCGGATCCGATGCACCTTCGCGGACCGCTGGGCCTTCTGCTGGCTCCCAACGGCAATCTGGTCGCGGCCAACGGCGACGCGGTGAACGGCGACCCGAACCATCCGAGCGAACTGATCGAGTTCACCCGATCGGGCCACTTCGTCGCGGCGTTCTCCGTCGATTCATCCGGCCAGGGAGGGGCCTTCGGAATCGCGGCAAGAGGATCCGAAGACACTTTTCGCTTCGCGGCCGTCGACGACGTCAACAACACTCTCAAAGTGTGGACCGCGCATTAGGCATAGAATGATCCGCGTGGACCGGCGCGGAAGCGCGCTTACCGACTCCCGACCATCGGAAGCGCTTTCCGCGCCGGTTCACCGGTCACGAGTTACGGCAGGACATCCAGCACGGCATCCGCCGGTTCCAGCTTCTCCGGGTGTGGAGGCAATATCGCACCGGCCTCGAGCAGCATGCGGATCGTCCCGACGAAGTCTCCCGCGTCGCGATGCCAGCCGTTTCCGGATCCGTACAGAGCCCACCCGAGCGCCGTTCCCTCGTACTCGCGGGATTTCAATTCCAGCGCGGGATGAAACCGGAGGATTTCGCGGGCCATCTCCGCATTGCCGTTGAACCCCGCCCAATGCAGCGCCGTCGCACCCATCTCGCCGGGGGTATCGACCGGCCAACCCGCTTCCAGCATCAGGCGGACCGCTTCCGTGTTGTTGTTCCGCGCGGCATCCGGCAACTTCCGCAGATCGGTTTCAGACAGCGTCGTTGCCGCATCCGGGTTCTTCGAAAGAAATTCGCGAAATGCCGTTTCGTCTCCCAGTTCACACGCGAGCGCCAGCTTCAGATCTTCGGGAGTCCGCTGCATGAGCAAACGGAACACGTCCTCATGGCCGAAATCGCGCGCCACGGAGTGGGCCGTACGGTTCGCGCCCAGCGTCCAGATGTAGATCGCGCCGCCCGCGCGCGGATCCCGCATGGGAAACCACTCCGCCGATACGCGCATTCGGATACATCCCGGGTCGGCATCCAGTTGCCGCCGCGCCAGATCCGCATCGCCCAGCGCGGCGGCCATCAGGAGATCGGTCCGGCATCCGCGCGATACGAGGTACCTCGCGACATCCTGCCGGTCCCGCGGGTAATGGCGCTTCTGCATCACACGCAGCATGTACTGCGCAGGCGTCGACTCGTGATCGATGTCGCGCGCATCGATTTCGGCGCCGTTCGCGAGCAGGAACTCCGCCACTTCCACGGTCGCGGCAAAGTGCAGCGGAGTCTGACCGTCTCCGCCACGCGCGTGGACCACACCGGGATCGGCCGCCACCAGCGCCCGCAGTTCCGGCATCATTCCCATTCGCGATGCCGAATGCGCATCCAGAAGGGCGCCGCGCTCGAGGAGAAACCCGGCGAGGCTCGGATCGCAATCGTCCAGCACGCCGAATCCGCCGGCCCACCATTCGGTGCGCTTCCGGATATCGGCGCCCGCGCGCAGCAGCACGTCGACAGTCGCCCG
>DASZUZ010000810.1:0-11304 GCA_035547415.1 Bryobacteraceae bacterium
TTGTCGAAAGCCTGTTCGCCGGGATGGCTCTCATCGATCGAAACTCTTCCTGCACGAGAAGACTGGCCTTCGGAAGGACCGGGTCGCGGCGACATCGGACGCGTGGATTGCGCGTGCGTAGCCGCCCCGGAGACACGCGAACCTGCCCGGCCGGCATGACTGCCCCCGCCCCGCGCCTGGTGCTGCGCCGCCAGATTCGGCGGCAATAACAGCAGCAGGCCCACGGGGAAAGCGGTACGGCGGCGGCGGAATCGCATCGATTACATCGTCCTGGAATCGCCTGACTCGGCCGCGGCAGGAGCATCGACCTGGCGCAGGAGCTGAATATCGTCCAGAGTTCTTTCGAGTTGATCCGCTTCCGTAATGGAAACGCCGTTCACTCGCATGTTCCGGTGCGGCGCAAGCCTCCCGGAATGTTCCAGCATCAAACCTGCCACGAGCAGCAGCGCGATCGCCGCCACGGCGCACGCGCGCATCCACACGCGTGCCGGGCTGAAATCCGCCAGCCATCGATACCACGGACCCCTGCTCGCCATCTCGATGCGGCTCCAGAGCCGCCGGTTGAAGTCGGCGCTCGCCGGCGCCGGTTGCCAGGCATCGAGCGCCTCCCAAAGCACCCCCTGTTCCACCCGAAAAGCCGCGCACTCCTCGCACGCTGCCATATGGCTCTCGAGCATCGCCGATCTCGCCCGATCCAGCCGCCCGGCCGAATAGTCAAGCAGAAGATCCAGCGTCGCGTCGGATTTCAGTGGACACTTCATCTCACGGCCGCCGTCGCCACATGAGCAAGCCTCGCGCGCAGCGTTTCGTAAGCCCGGAACAGCAGGCGCTTCACCGCCGATTCCGGGCATTCCAGAACGCTGGCGATCTGAGAATACTCCATCTCTTCGTATTTGTGCATCAGAACGGCCACTCGTTGTTTCTCCGGCAGCAGAGCGATCGCGTCCCGGACTTCCTGCATTCGCGCTCCGTAAACCATACGCTGCTCCACCGACGGCCTCCGGTCCGGAAATTCCCGGCCCGATATACCGTAGCCGCGATCCTGATCCAGTCTCTCCTGCGCTCTTCGCTTCTTCTCATCACGCAGCCAGTTCAGCGCCAGATGCGTCGTGATACGAAATATCCACGTGGTAAAGCGCGCCGAAGGTTCATAGCTGCCCCTCGCCCGGTACACCCGCAGAAAAACTTCCTGCCCCAACTCCTCGGACACCGCGGCGTCCTGCGCCATGCGGTACAAAAAGTGGACCACCGAATTCCGGTGTTTGTCGAGGAGAACACGAAAACTGTCCTCGTCGCCGTCCCGGACCCGGATCATCAGCTCGACGTCCGGATCAGGGGCCGGTGAGGCTCCCATGCTCGTGTTAACCCGCTGGCGTCCGGATAGTTTCGCCCCGGCCGCCAGGAGGGGCACTTTATTCCCGCTCGCTCCGCAGGGTTCGGCTCATCAGAATCCGGATCGCCTCCGCCGGAGGCCGTCCCTGATTCAGCACCGCATCCATCTGCTGCGCAATCGGCAGTTCCACCCCATGCCGTTTCGCCAGCTCGATCGCCACGGACGTCGTCTTCACTCCCTCGGCGACCATCGGAGTCGCGCCCGTGATCTGTCCCAGTTGCACCCCGGCGGCCAGCTTCAGTCCCACCTGCCGGTTCCGGCTCAGGTCGCCCGTACACGTCAGCACCAGATCGCCGAGCCCCGCCAGCCCCGCCAGCGTTTCCGGTCTTCCGCCCACCGCCACCGCCAGACGGCTCAACTCCGCCAGCCCGCGCGTAATCAGGGCCGCGACCGCATTATGCCCCAGGCGCAGGCCGTCGCAGATCCCCGCTCCGATCGCGATCACATTCTTCAGCGCCCCGCCGATCTCCACACCTGCCGGATCGTCACTGGCATAGACACGGAATGACGGGCCGGAAAAGGCGGCCTGGACCTCCACCGCGAATTCTTCCTCCCCGGACGCCACGACCAGCGCAGTCGGACTCCCCCCGGCGACCTCCCGGGCGAACGTCGGGCCGGACAGTACCGCGATTCGCGGCCCCTCCCCGACAACGCTCCGAATTACTTCCGACACCCGCAGCAGCGAACCAGCTTCCAGCCCCTTCGTCGCGCTCACGAGCCGCGCGTCCGCCCCGAGGAACGGCTTCATCTCCGTATAGATCGCCCGAACCACATGCGAAGGCATGACGCTCAGCACGATATCCGACCCGCCGAGTGCCTCTTGCAGCGAGTTCCCGACCCGGACGTTCTCCGCAATTCGGATTCCGGGCAGGAAGACGTCATTGACGCGAGTCGCCTCGAGCCTCTCCGCAATCTCCCGCTCGTACACCCAAAGCCGGACCTCGTCGAATCGCGGCGCAAGCACGCACGCCAGCGCGGTTCCCCAACTGCCGCCCCCGATAATCGCGAGCGTCACTTTACCGTTCGCCCGAAGCGGAACACGTTCTCGTTGCCCGCGCGAATCCGCTGAATATTCGCTTGATGCCGCCAGATGATCAGCGCCCCCGCTCCTGCAGCCGCCGCCAGCACCGGCCACCCCGGATGAAGGATCATCCAGCACGCCACCGGAAACAGTCCCGCCGCGATGATGCTGCCGAGCGACAGATACCGCGTCCACGCGACGACGATCACAAACAGAATCACCACCGCAAGCAGAGGAACGGGCGCAAGATACAGAAACGCGCCGATGAAGCTCGCCACAGCCTTCCCGCCCCTGAACCGCAGCCACGCCGGGAAAGCGTGCCCCGCCAGCACAGCCAGCGCGGCGAAGCTCATCCACATCTCGTTGCCGCCGGTCATCCGGCCCGCCAGCCAGACCGCGACCCAGGCCTTCGCGGCATCCAGCACCAGCGTCAGCACGCCCGCAAGCCGCCCCGTAGTCCGCAATACATTCGTCGCCCCGATATTCCCCGACCCCGACGCGCGCACATCCCGCCCCGTCATCAGGCGAACGATGATCAGCCCGAAAGGAATCCCGCCGATCAGATAGGCAATGAGAACCGCAAGCGGCCCCATCATAGGGAGGTCGGCCTCGCGAGCGGATAGCTCGCCAGCGTCGTGTAAACCGAGCCTTCCTTTCCGGGAGTGCTCAGATAAAGGTGAAAATCGATAGCTGTAAACGATCCGAAGTTGAAGTTCGTCATGGACGCAATGTGTTCACGCAGGCCGCGAATGTCTTCCGTTTTGATCCGCGCCAGCGTCAGATGCGGCGAATAAGCCCGATCTTCCCGCGCTACGCCGAGCGCGGCAACGGCGTCGTCGATCCGCCGCGCCAGGTCGGGCAGTTCTTCGCCCCCGTGAACGCCGGCGAAGAACACGCGCGGACGATGCGGATTAGGGTAAAAACCGAATCGCGAGATATCGATCCTGATATCGCCCGGTCCTTCGACCCGCGCCAGCGCCGTTTCCAGTTCCGGCAGCCGGGCCTCCGGCCATTCGCCGATGAACTTTGTCGTGATGTGCAGATTCTCGACGGGCGACCACTTCAGGCGCGCCGTCGGACGCAGTTCTGCCAGCGCTCTTTTCAGAGCGTTGAGGACCTGAGGGTCGATGGAAATTCCCGTGAAGAGCCGCACAGCGTGAACACATTTTACAGTGGCATATTCTGTGATTGATGCAGCCCGTTCGCATCCTTCACTGGAAACCGGAGGAAGCCGGGCCGCTGATCGAACTCGTCCGCCGCGCCGGTTTCGAACCGCTCTGCAGCGACGAGTTGCACGGAACAGCCATCGCCCGCGCCATCCTCGCCGATCTTCCCGCCGCTATCCTGATTGACCTTTCACGGCTGCCCAGCCACGGTCGCGAAGTTGCCGTGTGGCTGCGGGCCCGGAAATCGACCCGCCACATCCCCCTGATCTTCGTCGGCGGCGAGCCCGCAAAGATAGAAAACATCAGACAGCTCCTGCCGGACGCCGCGTTCACCACTCCCGGCCGGCTCGCTTCCACGCTGAAGCGAGAGACAGGCCAGCCCGTGCGCGACCCGGTTTCGCCCCCTTCCGTCATGGAGCGCTACAAGGACAGGAGCGCGGCTCAGAAGCTCGGCATCGTCGCATCCTCCACCGTTGCCCTGATCGATCCGCCCCGCGGCTACGCCGCCATTCTGGGCGATCTTCCCGAAGGAGCCGAACTGCTCGAAGATCCGGATAGCCCCCAACCGGTCACGCTCTGGTTTCTGCATGACACTCAGGGACTTCTCGCATCGTTACGACAGATCCGCGCGCTCGCTCCCGCAACAAAACTCTGGCTGCTATGGAAGAAGGGCTCGAAGGACGGCCTCACACAGAACTCCATTCGCGAACACGCCAACGCCGCCGGACTCGTCGATTACAAAATCTGCGCCGTCGACAGCCGCTGGAGCGCGATGGCATTCGCGCGGAAAAAATCGTGAACGGCCCTGCTCTACGCCGCGCCTTTTATCGGCGGAATACGATCGACGTCGCGCGTGACCTGCTCGGCAAAGTCCTCGTACACGGCGACACGGCAGGCATCGTCGTGGAAACCGAAGCCTACCTCGGCGGCGACGATCTTGCGTCCCACTCCGCTGCCGGAATCACGGACCGTACCCGCGTCATCTTCGGCCCGCCCGGCCACGCCTATGTCTACCTCTCTTACGGCGTGCACGAATGCCTGAACATCGTCGCCGAACCCGAAGGCGCGCCTGGCTGCGTCCTCATCCGCGCTCTCGAACCGCTCGCGGGTATCGAACAGATGCGTTCCCGCCGCCCGGGCGCGAGAACCGATCGCGATCTGACCTCGGGTCCTGGAAAGCTCACTCGCGCCCTCGCCATTACCCGCGCGCACAACGGCGCCGACGTCACCCGGGGAGATCTCACCATTCACGCGCCGGAGCATCGCCATCCCTTCGAAATCGATGTGACGCCCCGCATCGGCATCACGAAATGCGCCGACTGGCCGCTGCGCTTTGTGATTAGTGGCAATCCATACCTGAGCCGCTGACCCCGCCGTTTTCCCTGAGAATTTTGCCGCTTCACGGCACTACCTGTTCAGAAAAGCAAATGCTCCTCCCGGGGGTGCAGCCTTCCTCTCAATGTGCGCCCCGGGATCCTCTTTCTTCGCTCGACGCGCTCTACGCGCGCGCGATCGCGAGCCCTTTTCCGTAGACCTGGCGGAACATTTCGCTGAGCCGCTCGGCCGCCCAGATTTCCAGGTCGAGATCCGCCTCCGGATTCGCATTCAGCGTCACCAGAAAATCGTTCTCCCGCGGCTTGCATTCAACGGACTTCACCCGCTGCCCGTGACTGCGATCGAGGTTGTCCGCCAGCCGCAGCAGCGGCATCAGCCACGTTAACGCGCGCCGTCCCTCCGCATCCACCAGTTGCAGATTGGAATGCTCCTGGGCGGGCATCGCCTTGCGATGATACCGGCACAGATTTGCAATCAGTTCCTGCTCCGTCCTCGTGAAACCCGCCATGTCCGAATTCGCCACCAGGTAGTACGAGTGCTTGTGGTGGCGCGTGTCGCTGACGTAATGCCCCACGTCGTGCAGATACGCCGCCGCTTCGAGCAACCGTCCGTAACTGGGCGGCAGTTTGTGAAAACTCTGAAACCCGACAAAGAGATCGTTCGCCAGCCGGCCCACCTTCTTCGCATGAGCCGCCGGCACGCCGTAATGCGCCGCCATCTCTTCCACCACCTGCCGCTGCTCCGCCGTCAGTTGCGTCAGTTCCCGGCCCACGCCGCGCGCCGCGAGATCCGCGATGATGCCGTCCCTGACGCCCGCCGCCGAGTAAAACAGCGCGGGCATGTTGAGCATCTCGAGCACGCGGAGCAACACCGCCGCGCCTGGAACGATAATCTCGGCGCGCCGCGGCCCAATCCCGACAATGCGCTGCCTCGCGGCCATGTTCAGCGTGCTGAGATCGCGATAGAGTTTACGAACCTGCGGTGTGGTCGCGCGATGCCGGTCCGCTTCGTCTCGCCGCTGCCGCGGAATTCCGTTCACCGCGCAGACAATCGCCGACGCCGTCGCCGACGTCCCGATCACGCGATCGATTCGTACCTGCTCCACCTTGCGGATGGCGGGAACAATTCGCTCCTCGATATACTCCTCCAGCCGGTGCACTTCCGATTCCCGCGGCGGGTCGCTCTTCAGAAACAGTTCCTGCAGACGCAGCGCGCCCAGCGGCTTCGAAAACGCCTGTCCAATGCGATCGTTCTCGCTGAGAATGATCTCCGCGCTGCCGCCGCCGATGTCGATAATCAGAAACCGTTCTTTCGGATGCGGCCAGCGGCTCTGCACGCCCAGATGGATCAGCCGCGCTTCTTCCTGGCCGGAAATGATCTCGATGTCGGACCCCAGCGCGGCCGACGCCCTTGCCAGAAACTCCTGCTGATTGCTTGCATCCCGCACCGCCGCCGTCGCCACGGCGCGCACTCCCACTACATCGAGTCGCTTGTAAATGGCGGCCATGCTCGCGAGAACTCCGCTCAGCATCTCCATCGATTCCTGGCTCACGCGCCCCGTGCGGAACACGCTCGCGCCGAGTCGCGTGACCTGACGTTCGGAAGCCAGAATTCGTGGCATTTCCCCGTCCAGAACCTCCGCTGCTTCCATCCGGACCGAGTTGCTGCCGATGTCGACAGCGGCGTAACGGGGCATATTCACCGTTTATAATACGGGCGACTTTACGAATCCTCATGGAACTCTATTTCCTTCGCCACGGAATCGCCGAAGATGGTCACGCGGGCCATCCCGATTCCGCCCGTAAACTGACTGAGGAAGGGAAAGAAAAGACGGCGGACGTTGCAAGACTCGCGAAGAAAGCAGGCCTTCGGCCGACGCTGATTCTGACAAGCCCGTACGTCCGCGCCCGCCAGACGGCGGAGATCGCGGCAAAGGAACTGGAGTACGAAGGACAGCTCGTTCACATCAAGTCGCTGGTGCCCCACGGTTCGCCCGAAGAGGTCTGGCGCGACGTCCGCGATTACTCCCATGAACCGTCCATCCTGCTCGCCGGGCATGAGCCGTTGATGAGCCGTCTGGTCGCTCACTTTCTCAACGCGCCTTCGCTCCACGTCGAGATGAAGAAGTCCGCCATGGTGCGCATCGATCTCGAAAGCCTCCGCGCGGCCCCGCATGGCATCCTGCGATGGATGATCGTGCCCAGAATGACGTGAGAACAGAATCACCCCAAAATCTGTGTTCATCCGTGGCCGTAATATGAGAGCCCTCTGCCTCCTGTTGCTCTGCACCATGCCTGCTCGAGCCGCAACCAATCTGCTCGAAGAGGCGTACGAGGACTTCTATAACCTCGATTACGATCAGGCCCTCGCCGACTATCAAACCGCCTCGTCGGCCAGCCCCAATGATCCCGAACTGCACAATCACGTCGCGCACACCCTGCTCTACCGCGAGTTGTTCCGCGATGGCGCCCTCGAAAGCGAACTCGTCACCGGCAACAACTCCTTCATCCGCCGGGCGAAAATGGATCCTCCCGCCGAGGTCGAAAAGCGTTTCTTCGCCGAAATCGACAAATCCATCGCGCTCTGCCAGTCGCTCGTGACGAAAAATGCGCGCGACACTCACGCCCTGCACACGCTCGCCGTCGCCTACGGTCTCCGCGCCAATTACGGATTCCTCGTCCGCAAGACCTGGATGGCGTCCCTGTCGGACTCGAGCAAAGCGCACAAATACGACGCCGCCGTAACGCAGATCGACCCCGGCGATTACGACGCGCGCCTCATCCAGGGCGTGTACGACTACATCGTCGGCAGCCTGCCCTGGTCCATGCGGGCTCTCGGTTTCATCGCGGGCTTTCATGGCGACAAGGAGCGCGGCATTGCCACCATCGAGGACGTGGCGAAAAAGGGGAAAGACAACCGGGTCGACGCCGACATTACTCTCTGCGCCCTCTACCGGCGCGAAGGCCAGATCCGCCGCGCCATCGGGCTCGTAGTGCAGCTCATCGATCGCTTCCCGCGCAATTATCTGCTGCGCTTCGAACTTGCCCAGATGTACGGCGCCTCAGGCCAGCGGAAAAATGCGCGCGCCACTCTGGGGGAGATCGCGAAACGGAAAACGGAAAATGCGCCCGGTTACGGCCGGATCCCGTGGGAGAAGATCTACTACGAAACCGGCAACATGGAGTTCTGGTTCGACGATCTGAACGCCGCGCTGGACAACCTGAAGAAGGTGACGGAATCGCCGGCGCAGTTGAAAGAGCTTGACCTCAACACAGGCGTGCTCGCGTTGATGCGTCAGGGCCAGATCTACGATCTGGAGAACCGGCACAATCTCGCGGTGCCGCTCTACCGGGAAGCCATTCAATTTGCGCCCGACGCCGAAGCGGCGAAGGAATCGCAACACTATATCGGCTCACCCTACAGACGTCCGGCGAAACACTGACAGTGCGGTAGAGTGAAACCGATCGGTCTATTTCTGAAATGAAGATTTCCCTGGGGAGCTGGGCCTTTTCCTATGGGCCTTATGCCGCCGCCCCCTTTTCCTTTGAGGCCATTGTGAAACGCCTCGCCCGGGCAGGGTATGACGGCATTGAGATTTCCGGCAGTCCGCCGCACGTCACGCTGGAAGACTACGCCACGAAAGAATCTCGCGCGCAGCTCGTGCGGCTGCTCGCGGACCATAACCTCGGCATCTCCGGGTATACCGGCGACTTCTACAGCGTGAACCCGATTGCCCCCGGCAACGAAACCTCCTACATGGACCTTCTGCGGCGTAATGTCGAGATGTGCGCCGATCTCGGCAGTCCTTCCCTGCGAGTGGACACCGTCGCCGCCCCAGGTTCCATCCCCGATTCCGACTATGAACACGCCTTTCACCGCGTCGCGGGTCTGTGGGGAGAAGGGGCGGAGTTCGCGGCGAAGGCAGGCGTGCGCCTGGTCTGGGAATTCGAACCCGGATTCGCCTTTAACAAGCCGGGCGAGATCATTCGAATGCATCAGGAAGTGCGGCATCCGAACTTCTCGATCCTGTTCGATACCGCGCACGCGTACATGTCCGGCGTGGCGGGCGCGCGGCAGCACGGAAAGCGGGACGTCCTCGTCGGCGGGGTCGAAGAGTTTCTCGACAAGCTGCAGGGCCGCATCGGAGCGATCCATCTGATCGACAGCGACGGCACGCTGCACCGCGACGAGACCAGCACGCACCGGCCGTTCGGCCAGGGCCGGATCGATTTCGATCGTCTCGCGCCGAAGCTCCTCGCGGTGCCGAACATCGAGTGGTGGACGATCGATCTGTGCTTCTGGGCGGGCGCCTGGGACCTGATTGAACAGAGCAGACAGTTTGTCGCGGATCTGCTCGCCAGGCATCCGCAATTCGGGTAATGCATCGAGCCCGCCTGATCGCGATATTAGGGATGGTTGTCAGCGGCCTGCTGGCCCTGATGAAGCTTACGCTCGGCTGGCGCGCGCATTCCGCCTCGGTGATAGCGGACGGCTTCGAATCGGCGGCGGACGTTTTCGCCTCCGGCCTCGTACTCGCTGGCCTGATTCTCGCGGACCGCCCGCCGGATGAAAATCATCCTTATGGACACGGACGCGTGGAAACGCTCACCGGCCTGCTGCTCGGATTCTTCCTGTTCGCCGCCGGTATACTCATCGCCTGGCACGCCATTACCGGAGGCGATGACCACATCACGCCGGCGCGCTGGGCAGTGATCCCGCTCATCGTCTCGATTCTGGCCAAAGGCGGACTGGTTGGCGTGAAATACAGGCACGGACGAAGCATCGGGAGTTCTTCATTGCTGGCGGATGCTGCCAACGACGGAATCGACATGCTCTCCGGCGCGGTGGCGCTCATCGCCCTTTCCATCACGCTGTGGAGACCCGTGGAATTCGCCCGTGCGGATCACTACGGAGCGTTTGCTGTCGGCCTCATCGTCATGGTCACCGCAGTGCGCGTCATGCACGAGGCGTCGCTTCACCTGATGGACACGATGCCGGACGACGAAGCGATGGCGAAGATCCGGGATGCGGCCCTCCGCGTAAAAGATGTGGATGGCGTGGAGAAGTGCTTTGCCCGAAAAACCGGCCTCAAATATCACGTGGACCTTCACCTGGAGGTCGACCCCGATATCACCGTGAGAGCATCCCACGAAATCGCCCAACGAGTGCGCGAGAGAATTCGCGAAGAAATCCCCTGGGTAGCGGACGTACTCGTCCACGTGGAACCCTGGCCGGGCAAGAACTGACAAAAATCGGTGTTCATCTGTGTTTATCTGTGGCCATTCACACAGATGCCGCGAGCCCTGTTCAAAGTCTTATCAATGACTTAGCGCCCTGAACGCGCGCCGGCCGCTGCGGCGTATGCTCTACTCCGGGCAGGAAGTGAACTTATGTCGACCGCGCCTGCCATCTCCGAAAAGCAACTGAAAGCGAACCGCCGGAACGCCCAACTCTCCACCGGCCCCCGCACCGACGAAGGCCGCCGGCGGGTCCGCGCCAACGGACTCCGCCACGGTCTTACAGGGCAGTTCGTCCTGATGCCTCACGAAGACCGCGAAGCTTGGGAAAGATTCCAGTCTGAGATCGTCAAAGACCTCGCTCCCGTCGGAGCCATCCAGATCGACATCGCCCACTCGATCGCCCAGGACCGCTGGCGCCTCAATCGCGCCCGCGCCGTCGAGGACAACGTGTTCGCCCTGGGCCAGATCAACAACCAGCCCGGTATCGATGCGCATCCCCGCGTGCGCGGCGCTCTCGCCCAGGCCCAGACCTGGCTCAACGACGCTCACAGCTTCAACCTCCTCAGCCTTTACGAACAGCGCATCCACCGCAACCTGATGAAGAACACGAAGCTCCTTCAGGAGCTCCAGACCAGAACCAGCGAAGCCGAACGACAGTCGAAAACGGTCGAGCCTGAACGGGAAGCCGTTGCAAACGACACGGAGATCGACAGGCCTCTCCCGCCAGCGGCAAGCGCGCGCTCGGAAAATGGGTTTGCTTTTTCGAATCCGGAAGGAACCGGGGCCGAAAGGATTTCCGGCCCCGGGAACAGGCTCACCAGCCCGCTGAGTCCGGGCTTTCCGTGTGGTGAAATACGGCGTGACGGTCTCGCGCCGGCGATTTACTGATTTTTCGGAGCCGCGCCGGGCCGGTTGAAGGCGCCGCCGCGTCCGCCGCCCGGTCCGCCCATGCGCGGCGGGTTGGCCACATACTCCGCCACGTCGTGCGCAGCCTTCGTTTCCACGCCGGGCTTCTGCAGAAACCCGAGTTCCCGGAACCAGTCGATGAACCGGAACTGCCACGTCCCATACGGCGTGTTATTTCGATCCGTCAGACCGCCGCTCATGCGGCTGCCGTCCGGCAGCGGGTCGCCGGGATGACGGCCAAAG
>DASZUZ010000811.1:0-6091 GCA_035547415.1 Bryobacteraceae bacterium
TTCTATGCCGGGTACATTCAGGATGACTGGCGCATTACGCCAACCCTGAACGTGAACCTCGGAATGCGCTACGAATATGCCGCCAGTCCCACGGAACAGCGCGGCAAAGCGCTTGTTTTCGCGCCGGACCTCGGCACCATCGCGTATGCCAACAAGGGCGTTCGTCCATCGATCGTGGATCCGGACTACAACAACTTCGCGCCTCGTCTGGGATTCGCGTGGCGGCCGTCTTTCATGAAGAACACCGTGGTTCGCGGCGGCGCCGGAATCTATTACGCGACGGACAACTGGAACGAATTGCAGTTCGAAGTCATCGGGCCCCCGTTCTATCAGTCCCAGACGTTGAACAGCGATCCGTCGAAACCCACCCTGTTCATGGGCAACATGCTGCCGTCCTTCGCGGCATCGCCGAACCTGAACCCGTTCTCGTTCGACCGGCACAGCCGCACGCCCTATCTGAGCCAGTGGTCCTTCGGGATTCAGCGAACCTTCCACCAGGACTATCTGTTCGAACTCGAATATCAGGGAAGCACGGGCCAGAAACTTCCGGAGCGCCGGAATCTGAACATCGCGTCTCTCGATCCGACGGGCACGATTCCGATCGCCGCGCGCGTTCCGTATCCACAGTACGGCTTCATTCTGCTCACTTACAACGGCGGATGGTCGAGCTACAACGGCATGACCGCGCGTCTGGAAAAGCGGTTCAGCAAAGGGCTCTTCCTGCTTGCTTCCTACACCTGGTCGAAGTCCCTCGATCTCGGTTCGACGGACGAGTTCTCGGCCGTATCGGTCGATTTCAAAAACTGGGACAAAGGCCGCAGCGCCTTCGACGTGCCGCAACGCCTGGTTCTCAGCTATGTGTATGAGCTTCCGTTCGGGCGAGGCAAACAGTTTGGCGGCGGCGTGAGCGGAGCGGCCGACAAGCTGATCGGCGGCTGGCAGGTCACGGGCATCAGTACCTTCGCGGCGGGCCAGTTCCAGACGGCATCGCTCGGCGTCGACTGGCTCAACGCCGGGTCCTTTACCACGTCGCGGCCCAACATCGTCGGGGATGTCAAAACCGCGCGTTCGCTTCCCGATGCCTACGTGAACGGAGCGGCTTTCGCCTACCCGACGAACGCCGCCGGAACCCGCGTGCACCTGGAGGGCAATGCGGGCAGAAACACGATTGAACAGCCGGGCATCAATAACTGGGATCTCGGCGTTTTCAAAAATACGCGCATCAACGAGCGGTTCAACACGCAGTTCCGCTGGGAGATGTTTAACGCATGGAACCATACGCAGTTCGGACCGGCGAGTCTGAATCTCTCCAGCGCGACATTCGGAAAGATTACGAGCACGCTGGTCGGTCCGCGCCGGATGCAGTTTGGTCTTCGTCTGACGTTCTGATGAAATAAAGAGTGAGCGATCGATCAAGGAGGTTGTCTGTTGTTGCAAGTTCCGAGTGGCAGGCCGGCGATTATCGCGGGCCTGCTGTTCCTGTCCAACATGTACTTAGCCGGTCAGACGGGAGGCGCCACTGTCGATTACCAGCAGCAGGTGCACCCGCTCCTGACCGCCCGGTGTCTCCCGTGCCATAGTCAGCAGAAAAGGTCCGGCGGGCTGTCTCTGGCGAACTACGAGGACACGCTCGACGGTGGCCGCAGCGGAGCAGCGGTAAAGCCGGGCAGCAGCGCGAATAGTCTTCTCGTCGAGCGCATCACCGGCGAAATGGAGCCGCGCATGCCGCTGGGCGGAACTCCGCTAGCCGCGGCTGAGATCGCGACCGTTCGCGCGTGGATCGATCAGGGCGCCCGCTCCGCTCCGAACGCGGCTCCCGCCAAAGGAAAGTGGGAACCGCCGCTGACGCTGGAGAAACCCACTCTTCCGGCTTCTCCCTGGAAGAGTTGGTCCTCTCCCCTCGATACCTTCACCGCCGCCTACCTGACGAAGAATGGCGTGGCAGAGCCAAAGCTCGTCTCGGACGCGCAGTTTGCCCGCCGCGCGTATCTGGATATCTGGGGGCTGTTGCCGACGCCCGAGGATCTGCACAAGTTCGTCGCCGACCCCGACGCGGGGAAACGCGCGAAGCTGGTTCAGCGGCTCCTCTCCGACAACACAAAGTACTCCGAGCACTGGATCTCTTTCTGGAACGATCTGCTGCGGAATGACGAAGGCGTCAACTATTATTCGGAAACCGCATCGCGCAAGAGCATCACGAGCTGGCTGCTGGCATCGCTCGAGTCCAACGTTCCTTACAACAAGTTCGTGGGCGAGTTGCTGAATCCGGTTGCGCCTTCGGATCCGGATGGGTTTTTGATCGGCGTGAACTGGCGCGGCACGGTCAGCGCGAGCCAGACGCCCGCCATGCAGGCGGCGCAGAATACGGCGCAGATATTCCTCGGCATCAATCTGAAGTGCAACTCCTGCCACGACAGCTTCATCAGCCGGTGGAAGCTGAAAGACGCCTATTCGCTGGCGGCGTACTTTTCCGCCGAGGAGAAACTGCGGCTGTATCGATGCGACGTAGCGCAGCAGCAGTATGCGACGGCCGCGTTCCTGTATCCCGCTCTGAACCAGCCGTTGCCTTCGATGAGCCCCGCGGACCGGCGCGCGACCGCCGCAGCGATTTTTACCAACCCGCGCAACGGCCGGCTGGCGCGGACCGTCGTGAACCGCATCTGGGAACGGCTTCTGGGACACGGCATCGTGGACAACGTGGATGAGATGGATGGCGAGCCCTGGAGTCCGGAGCTTCTGGATTGGGTCTCGAGCGATTTCGTCGCCAGCGGTTACGACCTCAAGCATCTGATCGGGACGATTGTCTCGTCGAGAACCTACCAGATGCCTGCGGTCGTTCGTAAAGGCGAGCAGCCCGCAAAACGATACGTTTTTGACGGACCGGAGGTCCGGCGCCTGACGGCGGAACAATTCGCCGATGCCGTGGCGTCCATGACCGGAGACTGGCACGTCGCGCCGCCGTCGTCCGGTAGCCGGCCACCGAGCGGAGCAGGGAAGCCGGTGGCCATTTCAGGCGAACCCTCTGACGGTGCGGGGCTCACTCCCCGCAGAGTCACGAGCGCGTCGCCGCCGTCAGGTCAGGCAAACGCGGGCAATCGCGGCGCAGTTGCTCCCGGAACCATCCCTCCCGGCAACTATTCGCGCGAGTGGCGCGTGGCAGCCAGCAGCCTGACGCGCGCTTTGGGCCGGCCGATCCGTGATCAGGTTTTCTCGACTCGCGACACGCAGGCGACGACGATTCAGGCCGTGGAACTCGAGAACGGGGAAACTCTGACTCACTGGCTGTCACGCGGCGCGAAACGAATGCTGGGCGAACTGCCGCCCGAGCCGCAAAGCCTCTTCGCGCGCGCGGTCAATGGCGGCAGCCGCAACATCGCGCCGGCTCCCTTCGATGTGGATATTTCCGGTTCGAAGAAGCTCTACCTGATTGTGCAGGACGCGCTCTCGACGGCGCCGGACAAGGCGACGCCTGCCTGGGCAGGCGCGGAACTGGTCGGACCGAACGGCAGCATCCCGCTGTCCTCACTTAAGCCCGTAGACGCGTCCGGCATCCGTGAGGGCCGCGGCCCCGTCACTCTTGCGGGAAGCACCGAGGCGACTGACAATGCCGTTCGCGTCAAATTATCATCCGTGCTGGTCTACGATATCGCGGGTAAGGGTTTCACGCGGTTTCGCGGAGCAGCGGGTCTCGAAAACGCGCCTCTGGCGCAGGGCGAAACTGTGCTCAGCCGGTTCTTCATCTTCGATCGTCAGCCCAGCCTGGACCGGCTCGTCGCGCCGAATCCGGCGACGCCTCTGCCCGCCGGGCCGGTTCTGAAGAGCCGCTCTCAGGCAACCGACCGCGTTTTCTGGTACGCGTTGGGACGCGCTCCAACGCCCGCCGAGCGAAGGATCGCCGAGGCGACTCTGGAGTCCGGCAAAGCGGGGCGGCCGTCCGCGGACGGTCTTGCCGACCTCTTGTGGGCCGTATTGATGAAGCCCGAGTTTCAACTGATTTACTAAGGAATTCCTGAAATGAACGCAGAAGAGAAACGCATTTATTCTCGCGTGAGCCGCCGCGGTTTTATGGGCGCGACGGCGGCGGCCACCATGGCCGCGCTGGCCGGCGGTGAGCCGCAGTTGCTGCGAGGCGCGGGACCGGCGCCTACACCCACGGCGGACGCCGTTATCGTGCTCTGGATGGCGGGTGGAATGGCGCAGACGGAAACCTGGGATCCCAAGCGATACACGCCTTTTGCGCCAGGCGTCAGGACCGAGCGGGTTCTGAGCACCTTCCCGAGCATCGATACAGCGGTTGACAATATCAAGATCTCGGCGGGGCTCGAACGTGTCGCGCGCGTGATGGATCGCGGCTCCCTGATCCGCACATTCCAGGGCGCGGATCTGGGCTTCATTCTCCATTCGCGTCATCAGTACCACTGGCACACCGGCTACATCCCGCCGCAGCCGATGGCGGTCCCGCATCTCGGGTCCGTCGTCGCCAAAATTCTCGGCCCGAGAAATCCGACCGTGCCGCCGTTCGTGGCCATCGGACAGAACCTCGAAATCGGGGCGGAAAGCGCTTCGTTGAAGTCCTTTCATACCGCGGGATTTCTGGGCACGGAGTACGGCCCGTTTCTGATCATGGATCCGGCGGATGCGGCGGCTGCCGTACGGCCGCCCGCCGAACTCGGCGAAGCGCGCTTCCGGAGCCGCCGTAAGGTGTACGAGCAACTTCTCGCGAAGGAACCGGTTTATCAGTACGCCGGCGATTTCCAGCGCGAATCGCTGATTCGTTCCATGGACGCGGCGGACCGGCTGCTCACATCGAATTCGGCAAAGGCGTTTGACCTTTCGCTCGAGCCGAAGAAGAGCTACGACATTTACAACAACTCGCGGTTCGGCCAGGGTTGCCTGCTCGCCAGGCGGCTGGTGGAGGCAGGAGCCCGCTACGTGGAAGTGACCACGGAGTACATTCCTTTCCGCTATTGGGACACGCATGAGCGCGGCCATGAACGGGCCGAAGCGATGAAGAAGGAGATCGACGCGCCGGTGGCGCAGTTGATCCTTGACCTCGAAGAACGCGGGCTGCTGAACCGGACGCTGGTCGTGATCGCCAGTGAATTCGGCCGCGACGCCATCACGGAAGGAAAGGTCGGCAAGGAAGTGAAGGATCAGTCCAACACGCCGGACGTGATGACCGAACCGAAGCACTACGGCATGCACCGCCACTTCACTGCCGCCGGATCGGTCGTATTGTTTGGCGGGGGAATCAAAAAAGGCATGGTGTACGGCAAAACGGCGGACGAACGCCCGTGTACCACGATCGAAAACCCGGTTCCGATGGAGAACCTGCACGCCACTCTGTATCGCGCGCTGGGCATTCCCGCGGACTATGCGTTCGTCGTGGAGAAGCGCCCCGTTTACGTGACGCAGGACGGCAAGGGCAAAGCGATTCAGGAACTCTTCGCCTGAGGGGAGTTCGCAGACAAGGACGATCTTCATGCAGACGACAAGACGAACTTTTATCGGCACGGGACTCGCGGCGCCGCTCATTCTCGGCGCGCAGGATAAGGCCGGAACGAAAGCGCCCGTGCTGGGCAGTGGCGAGTGGAAGTACGAAGCGATCCACGACTGGGGCCAACTGCCCCGCAGCATCAAATACGGCAACACGCACGGCGTCGTCGAAGACTCGCAGCATCACATTTACATCCACCACACGGTGTATGCGGACAGCGAAAGTCCGGACACGATGGTGGTCTTCGACCAGAAAGGCAAGTTCGTTCGCTCCTGGGGCAAGGAGTTTCGGGGCGTCGCCCACGGCCTCCATATCCGGAAGGAGGGGCGCGACGAGTTCCTCTACCTGACGGTCAATGCGACGAACCCGAAGCTGAACCCGCAACCCGAACTGCAGGCAGTCGTTATCAAGGCGACGCCAAAGGGTGAAATTGTCTGGAAGATTCAGGGCCCGCCCGATATCGAGGAGTACAAACCGGGACCGGACGGCAAGCCGAAGCGCTATAACCCGACAAATATTGCGATCGCCCCGAATGGCGACATGTATGTGGGCGATGGCTATGGTTCTTACTACGTGAACCAGTACAACGGCAAG
>DASZUZ010000812.1:0-6929 GCA_035547415.1 Bryobacteraceae bacterium
ATATACAGTCGGAAGGCTCGGGGTTCCCGTCACCCTGGCCACGCTCGTCGGAAAAGACGCAACGGCGGAAACGGTTCTCAACCACGTGAGACGAGTGGGCGTCGACGCCAGCCTTGCGCAGTACGTGGATGCTCCGACCTCCATTGCGATCTCCCTGATTCGTCGCAATGGCGAACGAGCCCTGCTATATCAACTGGGAGCCGCATCCGAGGACTTCGCCCCCTTCGACCTGCCCTCCGGCGCCACGCACTTCCATCTTGCTGCCGTCTACCGGATGCGGCACCTGCGCTCGGCCGCGCCATCGTTGCTCAAAAAGGCGCGCGAAGAGGGCCTGAAGACTTCGCTCGATACGCAATGGGACACGGAAGGCGAGTGGATGAAGGTACTCGCCCCGAGCCTGCCCTACACGGATTACACGCTGCTCAATGAGGACGAGGCCCGAATGTTGACCGGCTCCGCCGATCCGGCGGAAGCTGCACAGGTCCTCCGTAACTTCGGAGCTACGGACGTGATCGTTAAACTCGGTCCGCGCGGATGCTGGGTGAACGGGATCGTCGTGCCGGGTTATCCGGTGAACGCCGTCGATACAACCGGCGCCGGGGACTGCTTTTCGGGCGGTTTCGTCGCGGCGCTGCAGCGGGGAATGAGTATCGAGGATGCCGCGCGGTTTGCTAATGCCGTCGGAGCGCTGGCGGTGCAGCGAGTCGGCGCAACCGCCGGGGTTCTGGATTGGGATTCCACAGTGCAGTGGATGGCCGAGAGCCAGTCAGGCCAGTAATTCTTCGAGACTGGAGGCGTCCAGCAGGCGCAGGGCGATATCTTCCACTTCGTCCGGCGTTTTCGACTTGAGCCGCGCATCAGCCCACGCCGGGAGGGGGCCAAAGCGCTTTTGGATCATCTTGCGAATCATGCCGAACTCGCGCTCCCAACCCAGGGCAATGCCTTTCTTGATCTCCCGCCCCAGAACCGCGTGATCCATAATGTCGTCGAGAATGGGCATCTGCGATATCTCCTGCTCAGTTCGCGAGCGACGCGATGATCTTTTCAACCATCCCGTCCATCGCCTGACCTTGCAGCCATCGCCAGACAAGCACAACATCGTGATCGGGATCGATCCAGATGATGTTTGTCCCGTTGCCGATGGCCGCGAAGCTTGACGCCGGCCCGTGCGGCCACTGTTTTTTCGTCGTGTTCAGCCACCAGAGATAGCCGTAGTCAGGACCGTGTTCGCTCGGCGTGACTGCATCCTGCAGCCACTTCGCCGATACCAGTTGACGCGATCCCCATTTGCCGTGGTTCAGGATGAGCAGGCCAAACCGCGCCATATCCTCCGAATTCATCCAGATGCCGCCGCCCCATCGGGTGCCGCCGCTGACGGACCCGACCGTCTTTCCTCCGATTTCGACGTTCGAGTTCGCATATGGTATCCATCTCCATGCGCTCGAAGCGCCAACCGGATCCATGATGCTCGTCTTCAGCACCTCCGGCAGCGGCTTGCCGAAGAGGCGCAGCAGCGAAAGGGAAAATCGATTGATCCGAACGTCGTTGTATTCGTAGAGCGAACCGGGTTCCTGAATCGCCCGAGGTTTTCGCTGCCCGTTGCCGAATTGTTCCGCGCCGACGAAGTCCGCATTCTTCCCCCACATCACGCCTTCCCATTCGCTCGCCTGCTGCAGATGGTGCTTCCACGTAACCCTGGCGTTGTGCGGCGAATCGTATCCTCCGTCGTGGATGTAATTCGCCACCGGATCATTGACGTCGCGAATCAGTCCGCGATCCACGGCAAGGCCACAGATCGTCGACAGGAAACTCTTGGCCACGCTGTAGACCGGATCGTTGGCTTTCGTGTCGCCGAATGTGGCCACGATATAGCCGTGCCGGATGAGAACGCCGTTCGTTGCCGCGCGCGCTTTCGGGAGCGGGCCCAAAGGAATTCCGAACGTACGGACCTGATCCTTCTCGAAATCCCATGTGCTTCCGTGCGCTTCCGCATAGCCGATCGCCTCGCGCAATTTCGCCGTGTCGAAACCGAGTTCAGCCGGTGATTTGCTCCGCCACTCCCCTTTCGCGGGAAAGTACGCTGCGGGTGTCTGGCCAAAGAGCGGGCAGGCAAGAAACGCAACGAGCGGCAGAAGGGGGCGGCGCATGGATTCAGAGTAGCGAAATTGCAAGTTGGCAGACAGGCTATCATGTGGTTGGTCATTCGCTCTGGACGCATGGACTCGGTCGATACGCTGTCAAAGCGGCGAGGAATTCCGAAGTGGGTCGTTCCGGTGGTCGGCTATGGGATCTCCGCCGTTTCACTGTTCTGGGTCTTCTCTAAATTCCCTTTCGCGCAATTGGGCGAGCACCTGCGCACCATGGACTGGACGTGGGTGGCCATCGCGATTCTCGCGGAAGTCGCCGTTTATTTCGTCGATGCGTGGCGATGGATGGTGCTGCTCCGACCGGCGGGAGCCCCTTCGTTCGGCTCCTGTGTTCAGGCCGTGTTTGTCGGCCTCTTCGCCAATGACATCCTGCCGGCGCGCGCGGGCGAGGTAATCCGCTGTTTTCTGCTCTCGTACAAAACGGAAGTCCCGCTCTCTCTGGCCATTACGTCCGACTTCATCGAGCGGATCATGGATGGCCTCTGGATCGTCATTATTTATCTGATGATTACGTTTCAGATCGCAAACCACACGATCGTGAACCGGGTCATGTGGGGCTTTGGGATCGGTGTCGTCGCGATATCGCTCTTACTTTTATGGGTTCTGTTCCATCACCAGCGAGCGCGCCATTTCGTAAACAACAAGGGATGGGCCGCCCGGTTCGTCCACCTGCTGGAAGAGATTCATCGTCTTGGACACTGGCGCGAACTCGGCGCCGCGATGGCAATCGGAGGCATCTATTGGGCTCTCCAGATATTCGCAATGTGGGCCATAGCCCGCGCCGACGCGTTCTACTTCACCGCCGGAGGCATGGCGTTTCTGCTGGTGGTCAGGACCGTCGGCACTCTGATTCCCAACGCTCCCGCCAACGTGGGCGCATATCAGGCAACCATCGTCTACGCGCTTGAACGGTTGTTCACGGAACCGGTCGAGGCAAAAATTCTCGCGGAGATCATGTTTGGATTTCTGACTCTTCCGCTCGTAATCGGCGGAGCTATTGCGATCGCCTCCGCCGGATTTAATCTGAGCGATCTCCATCGGCATGCGCACCATGCCCATACCCGCCGCCGGCTGAAACTGAAGCCCGAGGCTCGTCCAGAAGGCGATTGAGGTTGGTTGCCGCGCTGATCAATCCGAGATGGGTAAACGCCTGCGGAAAATTGCCGAGCGTTTCGCCGGATGGGCCGATCTCTTCGCCGAACAATCCCAGGTGATTCGCATATGTGAGCATCTTTTCAAACAGAAGCTGCGCCTTCTCGACGTGACCCGCGCGCGCCATCGCCTCGACCAGCCAGAACGTGCAGACGCTGAATGTCCCATCCGCTCCCGGCAGACCGTCTCCCGCCGCCTGGCCGATCCGATAGCGATGAACGAGCGTGTCGGACACCAGATCGGCGCAGACCGCCTTGAGCGTTTCCAGCATGCGCGGATCCTTCGGGGCGATAAACTTCACCATCGGCATGAGCAGGACGCTCGCGTCCACGGAAGCCGACCCGTAATATTGCACGAAGGCTTTTCGTTCATCGCTCCAGGACTTGTCGACGATCGTACGGTATATGCGATCGCGTTCCGAAAACCAGAGCCGAAGATCGGAAGGAAACGATCGCTGCCGCGCAATGCGGATGCCGCGGTCCAGCGCAACCCACGATTGCAGCTTCGAATAAGTGAACTGCTGCATACCGCCGCGAACTTCCCAGATGCTGCGGTCTGCGCGTTCCCAGTTCTTTGACAGCCAGTCCAGCATCCGCTCAATCTGAACCCACATGTCCCAGGAAATGGGGCTGCCGTATTTATTGATCAGATAGAGCGAATCCATTAATTCGCCGTAGATATCGAGTTGCAGGTGATCGACTGCGGCGTTGCCCACTCGCACCGGCTTCGAACCCTTGTATCCATCCAGATGATCGAGCGTGATTTCTTCCACCTTGTGCTGGCCATCGATGGTATAGAGGACGTTGAGCGGCCCGTCGTCGGAGTTTTCCTCCTCCTTTGCGCGCGCCTGAATGAAGTTCGCAAAGGACTCCGCTTCCTCGAAGAACCCCAAACGCACGAGCGCGTAAATTGTGAAAGCAGCATCGCGTACCCAGGTGAACCGGTAATCCCAGTTCCGCACACCACCCATCTCTTCGGGAAGACTGGTGGTGGGCGCCGCGACGATTGCTCCCGTCGGCTGGTAAGTGAGAAGCTTCAACACCAGCGCGGAACGCGTCACCATCTCCCGCCACCGGCCCTGGTATTGGCTTCGGGACGTCCAGTCGCGCCAGAACCGCACGGTCTCTTTGAGCAGTTCTTCCGGCACCTGTCGTTTCGCGGCGGCGATATCGGTCTTGCCATCTTCATAACGCAGCACGAACGCGGCGGATTCGTTCGCCTTCAGAACGAACTCGTTGACGATTCCTCCCTCTTCGAGCCTGAAATCGCCGTGGGTCGTCACCACCAGCCGATCCGTTGGCGTCGCGAAGAGCACGGCGTGACCCTGAGCCCGCGCCTCGTGTCCCGTCCGGCCATAGTCAAACGCTGGCCGGCATTCGAACCGGAAGCGAACCTCGCCCCGAACCGCGCGCGCGATCCGGATCAACTGACGCGCTTCCTTTTCCGCGGGGCCTCCTGAGCGACGCGACACAGGCATGAAATCGATGACCTCGCCGACCCCGTCAGGATTGAGAAATCTCGTCATCAGTACGTTGCTTTCGGGAAGATACATTTGCCGGTGCTGACTGGGCGTGCTGGCCGCGAGCCGGCAGAAACCGCCTTTTCGGTCGTCGAGCAGAGACCCGAACACACTTGGAGAGTCGAATCGCGGCAGACAACACCAGTCGATGGTCCCATCCATGGAGACCAGGGCCACCGTATGCATGTCACCGATAATGCCGTGAGATTCGATTGGTTGATAGCTCATGCGCGCAACAGATAGTGGCACGCGGAGAGCCAATGTAAAGATCGCCGGCGTTACTCTGGAAAAAGATGAAGACCCTGGCTGAATACGAAGAGTTGGCAGCAGTTGCGCATGGCCATTTGTGCGCGGGTCAGATTCTCGGATTGCGGCTGGCCTTACACGGACTCGATCTCCTCGGTATCGATGATCCGGCGGGAAAAGACCGCAAGCGGCTCATCACCTGGGTGGAAATCGATCGCTGCGCCACGGACGCAATCACCGTTGTAACAGGATGCCGCCTCGGGAAGCGCGCGCTGAAATTTCGTGATTTCGGCAAGATGGCGGCCACGTTCTGCGATCTGCAGACGGATCGCGCCGTAAGAGTTTCGGCCCGCGAATCGTCCAAAGACAGAGCCAGAGAGTTGTTCCCGTCGATTCCGGACAAAAACCGTCAACAAATGAGCGCCTACCGCCAGATGCCGCCAGATGAATTATTCGATCATCAATGGGTACGGGTGGTCATCGGACCGGAAGAATTCCCCGGATATAAAGGTGAGCGGCGCGTCTGCGCAGAGTGCGGCGAAGGAATCAATTTCGAGCGATTCGTCGAACGGGACGGGCGCATTCTCTGTCGCGCGTGCGCCGGCGATCGGTATTATTTCCCCTTGTGATCCGCTATCAGATCACCGATGGCACGGCCGCCCTTGATCCGGAGCGCTGGTTTGCGCGACTTCGCAACGATGTCGATTTCATTCAGATCCGCGAACCGGAACTCGCGGCGCGGGACCTGGCTGATCTGGTGCGGCGTGCAATCGAGGTTTCATCCTGTCCGATCCTCGTGAACGACCGGATTGACATAGCGCTTGCATGCGGCGCCGCCGGAGCGCATCTGCGATCCGGCGGAGTCTCACCACGCATTGTCAAACGCCTGGAAAATCTGATTGTAAGCGTAGCCTGTCACAACCTGGACGAGGTCAGATCGGCCGAGGGCGCGGACTATGCGATCCTCGCCCCCGTGTTCAAGCCCTTATCGAAATCCGACTCCCGGGAACCCCTCGGCATCGCGAATCTGCAAAGACTCGTGCGCGTTTCGTCCGTCCCGGTAATTGCGCTGGGCGGAATTACCGAAGCCAATACGACGGCTTGCATCGAGGCTGGGGCTGCCGGAGTAGCCGGCATTACGCTCTTTGGCCGTTAAACCGGCCAGCGGATCTCAGGGATGCCCGGTTCGGGTCATTGGAGCATCGTTCGCATCCTGCAGCGAAGTTGCCCAGTCATCCGCCTGGCGGCCCGCTTCGTCCTTCGCGATCCCATAGCGCTCCTGGATACGACCGACCAACTGGTCCTTCTTGCCCGCTACGACCTGCCAGTCGCTGTCCGTGAGTTTGCCCCACTTTTCGCGCGCTTTTCCCGAGAACTGCTTCCAGTTTCCTTCGACTCTGTCCCAATTCATCGTCGTGTAATACCTCCGGTCATACTCTTGCACGCCGAAGACCACGCTGTCTAATAATGCGCCGCCAGAGCATGAGTATGCGCGTGCACCGCCGATGTCAGCCCATGCAAGTCGTATCCCCCTTCGAGCACGGAAATCACTCTGCCGCGCGCGTGTTTGTCCGCGATTTCCATCATTGCCGTGGTCAACTCGCTGAAATCGGCATCACTCAGGCGGAAACGTCCCAGCGGGTCGCCGAGCCTTGAATCGAAACCGGCCGAAATCAGCACGAGATCGGGACGAAAGTCGTCCATTACCGGAGCAAGTTTTACACGAAACGCGCCCAGAATCTCATCCCGTCCTGCCCCTGCGGCGAACGGACAATTGAGCGTTGTCCCCTTCCCTGCGCCGTGTCCGGTCTCCTCGAGATCTCCAGTCCCCGGATACCAGGGCGACTGATGCGTGCTGAAGAAAA
>DASZUZ010000813.1:0-2986 GCA_035547415.1 Bryobacteraceae bacterium
TGAATCCCGCGATCCCGAGGCTGCGAACAACGAAAACAGAACTTGATTTCAGGCTCATCCAGCGCCTCCGTCATTTCTCAGATCTGAAAATCCGGCAAAAAAACTGCGGCAACGCCAGCTACAAACAGGCTAACGGTAGCACGGACCAGCACCTCTCATGAAGACGTATTTCTACTCAGCGCGGGCGGAAATGTTCTTTATCGGCCTGAATAAAGAGACAATTCCGGACAAAGAAATGCCCGTAGATTCCGTCCGGGCGAGCGTGGAGTTCAGAGCCGCGTAGTTACTCTCCGGCCGCGGCTCGTTGTTCGAGGAGGAAAAATTCGAGCTGTCGCGCGGCTTCCAGCGCCGCTGCTTCGGCTTGCGGGCACAACCCCTCGCGGAAAGAAAAATCCACGGCCGGGATACGGCAGACGAAGCCATCGCCGGAAAAGTGGAACAGAACTCTGGCCAGGTGAATAATTTCCGCGGGACTCGCCTCGTGAGTGAGCCGCGCAAATGAGTCCGCCGTGGCGGCCCGCTCAATCGTGCAGCTTGCGACGGAGGCATCCGCGTCGAGAAAAATCACGCAATCGAATTCCGCAAGATCGCTCGCCGACTCCGGAGTGAGTTGCTGAACGCGGCGGGAGTCTGCGGGTCTTCTCAACATCGCAAGAACGGCGTGGGCGATGCCATCGTCGCCGCGCAGGGGATTGCCGCACGCAATCAGCAGCGTTTTCATCCGGCCCCCCGAGCCATCCTGCCAAGGCGGGTTCCATCCTGGCCAAACCATTCAACCATGAGAGGCATGCGACCCAGCGCGTGGGTGGAACACGAGAGGCACGGATCGTAGCATCGAATGGCGGCTTCAATGCGGTTGAGAATACCTTCGGAAGGCTGCTCGCCGGGAGCAATCCGTTTCAGAAAATACCTCGCTGTTTGTTCGACCGCCATATTCATCGCCTGATTATTTTGAGACGTGGCGATCAGCAGGTTCGCCCTGGTCATGAGGCCGTTTGTGTCCACCCGATAGTGATGGAACAGAGTGCCCCGCGGCGCTTCGCAGGACCCGATTCCTTCGTGGCGATTAAGCGACGCTCGGGCGCGAGTGGGTTCAGAATACAACTCGGGATCGCTCATCAGTTCTTCAATTCGCTCGACCGCATGCAGCATTTCTATCAGGCGCGCCAGATGGAAATGGAACGACTCACAGACCGCGCCTGAACTACGCTGTTTGAACTCCCGCATTTCGACATCGGCGCGCGGCGTTCCCGCAAATCGCGCGACGTTAAGCCTGGCCAGCGGGCCGACGCGATAGGAGCCCCCCGGATATCCGAGCGGCCGGTAAAACGGAAATTTCATGAATGAACACGCTTCACTGGCCTCGCCCAGATAAGCGAAATACTTCGTGGCATCGAGTCCCTCCTCGACCGTGTTCCCTTCGCCATCGATAATGCGAATGCTCCCGGAGTCATAAGCCAGTCCGCCCTCCGCGCTCACGGTGGCGAGAAACAGCGATGCGAAACTCCCCATATGTTCGACCTCGGCGCGGAACGAGTCGAGCAGGGACTTCAGTCGGTCGAGCGCCATCGAGATCGACTGAAGCGATTCCGGGATCCAGGAGAGTACTTCCTCCCGGTGCGTCGGGTTGAACACCTGGTGCACACCGCCAGGCCCGCTCCAGCCGGGATGAATCCGCCTGCCTCCCACCAGTTCGATGATGCGCTGCCCGAACTGACGCAGCCGGATGCCGCGGCGCAGGAAATCTTCGTCTTTTTCGAGCAGCCCGAAAATATTCCGCCGTGCCTGCGGCGCATCCAGGCCGAGCAGCAGATCGGGCGAAGAGAGATGAAAGAAACTGAGCGCGTGAGACTGCAGCAACTGCGCGTAGTTCACCAGCCGTCGCTGTTTCACGGCGGGCGCGGGCGGCTCGATGCCGAGCAGCATGTCGCCCGCTTTGGAACTGGCAAGCACATGGCTCACCGGGCAGATGCCGCAGACGCGCGACATCAGTCCGGGCATCTCCTCGAACGGGCGGCCTTCGCAGAACTTTTCGAAACCGCGAAATTCCGTGACGTGAAAACGCGCCGATTCGACGTCGCCGGAATCATTGAGATGAATCGATATTTTGGCGTGGCCCTCGATACGGGACACAGGCTCGATCATCACCCGCCGGCTCACGCGCCGAACTTCCTTCCTTCCGCGACAGGAGCGCGGCCGGCCAGAAGATCGATGAGAAACCCGAAGATCGCATCGGCTGAGGGAGGACAGCCCGGAAGGTAGTGATCTACCGGAACGACATCGTGAACTCGCAGAACGCGCTCCAGCAGCCGAGGCACAATGTCGTTTCCGGACGGAATCCCCCCAACGATATCGGCCGCGCGGTAAACGCCGTTGAGAACATCCTCGACACGGAACAGATTCCGCAGCGCCGTCACGTTTCCGGTTACCGCGCAATCCCCGAAGGCCACCAGCGTACGAGTGCGCTCGCGAATCAGACGAATCTCGCGCAAGTGGTCCTCGTTGGCGACCGCGCCCTCGACCAGCGCGATATCCACCTGTTCCGGAAATTCCTTCACGTCGGCGATGGGCGAATAACAGATATCGGCAAGGCGCGCCAGTTCGATCAGTCGCTCGTCGAGATCGAGAAACGACATATGGCAGCCGGAGCAGCTTCCAAGCCAGACGGTCGCAAGTCGCGGGCGGTGGTTCAGGAGATCCATAGCTTCTCCCGGCGCGCCGTGACGATGTATTTCAGGAAACTGCGGTCCTTTCGCATCTCCGCGACAGTCTTCCCCTTCAAGAAGAGAGCGCCGGTCGGACAGACCTGAACGCATTTGCCGCACCCCGTGCACGTGTCGGAGTGCCCCCAGGGCTCCGCAAGATCGGTAATCACCGTGGAATTTCGACCTCGCCCCGCCACATCCCACGTGTGCGCTCCCTCCACTTCGTCGCACACCCGGACACAGCGCGTGCAAAGGACACAACGGTTATGGTCGAGCCCGAA
>DASZUZ010000814.1:0-7261 GCA_035547415.1 Bryobacteraceae bacterium
CAGCGTCGTTCAATCCGACGTCGGTCAGCGGGTCAGGCAGTTCGACGCTGACGATCAACACGACCGGCAGCACGCCGCCAGGCAGTTCGACGCTGACGATCACCGGCACGAGCGGCTCACTCACACACACGGCGACTGTCACGCTGGTGGTCGGCTCGGCTCCGGATTTCTCCATCTCGGCGGCGCCGGCTTCTCAGACCGTGACCGTCGGCGCGAGCACGACGTATACGGTGACGATCGGCGCATTGAACGGGTTCACCGGGACGGTGAATCTGGCGGCGAGCGGATTGCCGACCGGCGCGACGGCATCGTTCAATCCGACGTCGGTCAGCGGGTCCGGGACTTCGACCCTGACGATCAACACGACCGGCAGCACGCCGCCAGGCAGTTCGACGCTGACTATCACCGGCACCAGCGGATCACTCACGCACACGGCGACCGTGACGCTGGTGGTAAGCGCATCGACGCCGTCAGGCGCAATCAGTATTAAATTCGTGGGCAGCGGAACGCCCATGGGAACCGCCGAGACGGCCGGCGTGGTCGCAAAAAGTCAGTGGAATAATGCGACGGGCGCTTCGAGTGCGGCCGCACTGAACCTGCTGGATGAGAATGGAGCCGCCACCGGAGCGTCAGTTACGTGGAGTTCCGACAATACGTGGAATCTCCCGATTACCGATACGGCCGGCAACAACCGGATGATGCGGGGGTATCTGGATAATGGCAGCGGCGTCAATCCGATCGCAATCACGGTTTCCGGCCTGAGTTCCGGCACTTACCATGTGTATGTTTATGCCGACGGCGATAACGCCGGTGTGACGCGGACGGGGATTTACCAGATCAGCGGCGCGGGCATCACCACCACGAGCATCAGCGCGACCGATTCCGCGAACACGAACTTTACCGGCGCGTTTGTGCAGGCAAGCAATTCCGCCGGCAATTATGTGGTGTTCAGCAGCGTCCCGATCAGCGCCGGCTTTACGATCACCGCGACGCCGGGAACATCGACGGGCGCTCGCCGGTCGCCCGTGAACGCGATACAGATTGTGCCAGCGTCGGGGACGTCGCCCGACTTTACGATCTCTGCTTCGCCCGCATCGCGAACCATCACCGCCGGCACGAGCACGACGTATACGGCGACGATGGGCGCATTGAACGGCTTCAATGGTTCGATCAACCTGGCGGCTACAGGATTGCCTGCGGGCGCCACGGCGTCATTCAGTCCGGCCTCGGTGAACGGATCCGGCACTTCCACACTGACGGTCACTACGACGGGGAGTACGCCGGCGGGCAGCTCGACCATTACGATTACCGGGACGAGCGGTTCGCTCGTTCATTCCGCCACCGTCACATTGGTTGTCAACCCCGCCGGCACATCGGGCCCGATCTCGGACAGCTTCAACAACTCCAGTCTGAATACGACCCTCTGGACTTTTGTCAATCCGGTTGGCGATGGCAGCTTCCAGATGACCGGAACGAATCTACAGCTCAGTGTTCCGGCGGGTCCGACGCACGATCTGACGTCTGGCGGCGAAAACGCCGTTCGCGTCATGCAGTCCACCGCGAATCAGGATTTCGATGTCCAGGCGAAGTTCGACTCGACCGTGAGCCAGCAGTACCAGGGGCAGGGGATTCTGGTCGAACAGGATACGGCGAACTTCATCCGGTTTGAGCTGTTGTTTTCTGGTTCCGGGTCGCAGATGTTCAGCGCCGCGGTTCTCGGGAGCAGCATGATAACGGAAATCAGCCGCCCGATTACCGCGAGCGCCCCCATCTGGTTGCGCGTTCAGAGATCCGGCGACACGTTCAGTTTCAGCTGGTCGAGCGATGGCGTCCTGTTTACGACAGCCGGCTCGTTCACGCAGGCGCTGACTGTCACGGGGGTCGGAGTGTACGGCCTGAATTCAGGATCTCCGGCGCCATCGTTCACTACCTCGGTGGACTATTTCCTGAGCGGCACAGGCCCGGATATGACGATTACCAAGTCGCATGCGGGCGCGTTCACTCAGGGCGGCACAGGCAGCTACACTCTGACGGCGAATAACGCCGGAACTGGAACAACCAACGGCACTGTGACCGTGACCGATACGTTGCCTGCCGGCCTCACGCCGACGACAGCCACTGGCGCCGGATGGTCATGTGGCCTTGCAGGGCAGACCGCTACCTGCACGCGTTCGGACCCGCTGGCAGGCGCCAGGAGTTATCCCGCGATCACCATTACCGTGAACGTGGCGGCAAATGCGCCGGCGAGCCTGACGAACACCGCCTCCGTCGCGGGCGGCGGCGAATTGAACACGACGAATGATTCCGCCGCGGACCCGACAGCGATCAACGGCGTATCCGCGCCTGACATGACGATCTCAAAAAGCCACACGGGCAACTTCACCCAGGGCGGCACGGGCGCCTATACTCTGACGGCGAGTAACGCCGGCAACGGCCCCTCGGCCGGAACGGTTACCGTCACGGATACCCCTCCTGCGGAACTGGTTCCGGCCACGGCGAGCGGCTCGGGCTGGACCTGCGGTATCGCCGGCCAGACGGTGACGTGCACCCGGTCGGATCCGCTGAACGCCGGCGCGAGCTATCCGGCAATCGCGCTGACGGTGAACGTTTCGGCCAGTGCGCCCGCCAGCGTGACGAATACCGCGACGGTGTCGGGCGGGGGCGAAACCAATTCGTCCAATGATTCGGCCTCCGATCCCACGAATATCAACGCGGCTTCTCCAGGAGCGCCGGTCTCGGACGACTTCACGTCCACGAGCCTCAACACGAATGTCTGGACGTTCGTGAATCCCCAGAATGACGGCAGCTTCAGCCTGAACGGTTCCAGCCTTCTGCTCTCGGTTCCGGGCGGGGTCTCGCACGATGTCTGGACAACGGGAGATCAGGCGGTCCGGATCATGCAATCCATCGCCGATGCGGACTTCGAAGTCGAGGCGAAGTTCAGCTCGGCCGTGAATATCGACGCCAGTTTCCAGGTCGAGGGTATCGTTGTCGAGCAGGACGTGACCAATTTCCTCCGTTTCGACGTACAGTCCGGCGTCGAACAGACGAGGATCTTCTCCGCGTCCATCCTGGGCACGACCGCCACGGTGACGACGAACCAGGGCAGTCACGGCGGCGCCACGATCTGGCTCCGGGTAAAAAGAACCGGCAGTAACTGGGCGTTCAGCTATTCTTACGATTCGACGCACTGGACGCCCGCGTTCACGTTCACCCAGGCGCTGCATGTCGCCAAGATCGGGCCGTTTGTGGGGAATGCTCAAAATAACGGAGCGGCCGCGCCCGCATTCACCGCGATCGTGGACCATTTCGTAAACCGTGTCTCGCCACCGTCCGTGCTTGACGGAAATCCGTATCCGCCAACGCCCGCCCCGCCCGTTATTAACGTCTGGTATGGGGATACGCAGACGTTCGGTCAGCCGGGTGTTCCGCAGCAATGGGTGAATATCCTGGGCGACGTCTCCGATTTCGATCAGGTAACCGCGCTGAGTTACACGCTGAACGGTGGAGCGCCGCAGACGCTGTGGATGGGGGAGAACGCTGTTCGTCTCGTCGCGCCGGGCAACTTCAATGTCGAGATCGATTACGCGAGTCTGGCAAACGGCTCCAACACCGTGGCGATCACGGCCGTCGACACCCAGGGCAGACAGTCCACGCACACGGTGACCGTGAACTACGCCGCGGGCAATTCATGGCCGCTTCCATACTCCATCAACTGGTCAACGGCTCCGAGCGTCCAGAGCGTAACTCAGATCGTCGACGGGCTGTGGGCGATCCAGACCGGCGGGTCGGTGAGGAATACGCAGCGCGGCTACGATCGGATCCTTAACCTCGGGGACCGGACCAACTGGACCAACTACACGGTGACCGCGGAAGTCACGATGAACTCGCTGGATCCGGCGGGGTTTTCCGTTGGCATTGTGGCGGGCTGGCAGGGCCACACCACGATCCAGTATGGTCAGCCTCTTCCGGACCAGCCGCGGACGGGCCATCCTTTCCCCGGGGCAGCGGGTTATAACGCGGGAAACGGGCCTCCCACGCTGAATATCCAGGAGAACACCGTAGCGAATCCGGAAACGGTGATTGCCCAGGATACGAGCGGCCGGACGCTGAATCTGGGCGTGAAATACATTTTCAAGTTCCAGGCGCAGGCGAACGCTTCCGGAGGGTCGCACTACAGCTTTAAGGTTTGGCCGGCGTCTGCCTCCGAACCCGCGAACTGGGATTTGCAGGCGGACGGAGAACTGAGTAACGGGTCAGTGATTCTGCTGGCCCACGAATGCGACATCACGTTCGGGAATGTGACGATCCAGTGAGTAACTTATGCGAACGTTCATAACATTCTGCTTCACCGCGGCCGTTCTTTGGGGACAGATATTTACCGCCACCCAACCGGGCGTCGAATATCGCATTCTGAGCGAGCCGAACCGGGATCCGTGGCAAAAGCCGGACCAGGTCATCAGCGCGCTGAAGTTCTCCTCTTCGGAAACGGTCGCGGTCATCGAAAACGGGTACCCGTATTTCGCCACCAGAATCGCGCCTCATGCGGGGAAGGTCTACGCGATCAACGCCGACCCCCGGGCGTTTCAGGGGCCCAAGGCGCCGCCACCCGGCGTCGGCGACATTCTTTCGACATGGACTGATCCCCGCCTGTCGTCCATCAACGCAGACACGGTGATGATCGTCGATATGCTCCGCTTTCTGCCCTCGCGCCTGCCGTACTATCTGGGGATCATTGCGGGGCTGAAAGCGGGAGGAAGGCTGGTGATTATCGACCGCCCGCTGCCGTCGGCTTTTGCGCCTGGCGCCGGAAAGCTGGACGATGTGTTCCTGAAAGCCGAGCTTCCGCTGGCTGGCTTCCGGTTTGCTCAGCAATTCACCATTCTGCAGCCGTACCAATATTTTTTGGTCTTTCAGCGATAAGTATGGATAGGTTCAGCCGGCGCACTGGTTCGCCGCCGCTCCGTGGCAGAGCTTCTCATAGAGGTGTTCCCACTGAGGGATAATCGCGGACCAGGAAAACAGGTCGATCGCCCTTTCTCGGGCCGCTTCGCCCATCCGCGCAATCCGTTCGGGATTCCCGAGTAATGACGCCATAGCATTGCTCAGGGCCGGCACGTCGCCTCGTTCGACCAGAACACCGGTGCGGCCGTCGTCGACCTGCTCCACGACGCCCCCGGATCGCGTACCGACGACGGGCAGAGCCGAGGCCATCGCCTCGATCACCGGCAGCGGAAACGCTTCGTGACAGAGCGATGCGCAGACAAGAAGCGAGTGCCTGGCGTACAGAGCGGGCATTCCGTCGCACGGAACGAAACCGGTAAACGTGATGCGCTGGTTGCCTTGTGTTTGCGCCAGGCGCCGCACGAAATCGCCATACGGTTCCGTGAAGCCCGCGAGGTCACGCGTCAGCGCATCGTCGCTCAGATCGAATTTCAACAACTTCGTCGCCACCCAATCGGGTCCGACGATATTCAACTCCGCGTCCGGAAAGCGATCGGCGATCCGGAGAAAAGACTCCACGATAAAGTGCACCCCTTTCTCCGGGCTTAATCGCCCGACAAAGAGAAGGCGCTGGTTCCGGGATTGCCCGTCTTCCGCGGTTCCCGCGTGCCCCACAAACTCATCGACGTCGATCCCGTTGTGAACGGTGAAGCACCGGGCTGAAAGCTCCCCGAAACGAGCCCGCACTTTTTCAGTCACGTGACTGCCGCAACCCGCGATGGCGTCCGTCTGGTCCAATCGCCGGGCGATCTCCTCGCGATCGAACTGGCAAAGCCAGTGACAATGCATGTGCAGGACGATCTTCGCCGAAGGATTGTACCGGCGAAGCACCGGCACGAACTGCGAGAAATTCTGAACGTGGATGATATCGAATCTCTGCCCGGAGAGATATCTTGCCACCTGATGGATATACGCCGGCGCGTACATCCATGAAGCGACAAGAGGCAGGGATTGCCGGAACAGCAAACCTTCGAGTGGAGACAGCAACCTGTCTTCATGAAGCACGGGGAAGCGAACAATACGCAGTCCATCGCGATCTTCCTGTTTGCTCGTGTTCCGCGATTGTCTTGCGCAAACGACCACATTATGCCCGCGACGCGCCAGCCGGGAGGCGATCCCATACGTCACGATCTCGACGGAGCCGAGATGGGGAACAGCCATGCATTCCCAGGGTTGACTGACAAACGCGATCTTCATGGATTACGCCTCGGCGGCCATGGTGTCCACGCCTTTCGCCAGCCGGAGTTTCAGACTGCGCGTCATGGAGACGATCAGAATCGTGGAAGTGACAAGGCCGTTGAGGATGACGCCGCGCATGCCGAAGGTCCATCCGGCCAGCCATCCCAGAAAGACGGGCGCGATCGAAGCGGATGTGGCGGCGATGAAGACGGCCTTGGGATAACGAACGGCCCGGAGACCCATGTCGAGAGCAAGAACGGGAACGCTGGCGAAGAGCGCGAGAGCGGAACATGGCACGAGGCCCGGTAATTCCGGGAAGTTGTTGCGATACAGAATCGTCCGAATCCACGGCGCCGCAACCGTCACGCCGATTCCATAGGCGAGTGTTCCCGCGCCAAAGAGCACGATCACTCGTTTGATCGCCCGAACCATCCGACCGCCTTCACCGTGGCTGTAGATTTTCGCGAGATAAGGCAGAAAGATCCGGCGCAGCGCCGTCAGCATCTGTTGCAGCGGGAGGAAGAGAGTCGCCAGCGCCTTGAGTGTGCCCGCCTGCGACACGCCGAAGAGCGAGGCCGTAACGGCGTAAGACATATTTTCGATCAGCCAGTCGATGCCGACTTTGGAGAGTTCCCAACGGCCGAAAGTCCAGTGTTCCCGGGCAAGACCGATGGTGCTCAATGGTCCGCTCCGCCAGGCCGGCTTCAATGAGCCAATCAGGAGCGTGCTCGCCATGGCCGATGACAGTCCCATGATGAAAAATGCTTTTCCGGACGTCAGCCGCCCGTAGGCAACGAGAACGGCGATGCAGGTCAGCAGTACAACGCAGTAAAGGATCGCGGCGTTCGTTGCGGCTCTCGGGTTCAGGTTAATGTAACTGGCGGTCCGTAACAGATAGAAGAGAAGCAGCAGAGGGCATCCGCAGGCAAGCCCGACTAACATTCCTGTATTGGCGTTGAGGGACGGTATAAGAACGCACGCGAGAGCGCCCAGTCCAAAGAGGCAAATCTGAACCACCGAGAGGATTGCCTGAATCCGCAGCAGCCCGCCAAGGTAGTAGCGGAATTGCGGAGAGTAA
>DASZUZ010000815.1:0-1584 GCA_035547415.1 Bryobacteraceae bacterium
CCCCACGAGCGTCGTGAGGAAGTCCAGAAGCTGTAAGTAAACGAAGATCTGAATCTCGAGCATCTATATCGTCCATCCGGATCGCGCGATCGCGATCAATGCGATTACGCCGGCGGCCATCAGAGCGCCGTGCGGCAGCCGCATGCCTTTGGTGGTGGTGACGTCGAGTTCTTCGCTGCTCCGATAAGGCGCCCGCAGGCGCGCGAGATCGTGCACGATAAAACCCATATTAAAGAAAGTCCGGCGCATTCGTCCGCGAAACATCAGCAGGAGAACAGCAATCAGGCCGCCAAGAATCGCCGTCAGCAGAAACAGCCAGAAGCAGTTCCCGGGACCGATAATCGCCCCCGCGGCCGCGAGCAGTTTCACATCTCCCGCGCCACGCGCCCGGAGCAGATACAACGGGAAATAGAGAAGCAACCCCAGTCCCATACCCGCCGCGGCGCGGCCCAGTCCGGGCGCACCGAAGGCAAGTCCGTTCCAGGCGAAGCCGACGACAATTCCCGCCAGCGTCAGCCAGTTCGGAATTCGGCGATAACGAATATCGAAAATTGCCGCAATGGCCACGAGAATTCCGAGTAAAATCTCGCCCAATACGGGAAGTGAGGGGTGCGCCAGCATCCTGCAACCCGAGTATAACTTGGATGGCGCAAAGAGGAACCCTCTCCTGGTGTTTGATAACTGAAGTTAGTAGCCAGTACGCTAACTCAGTGGCTATCGCGCCGCCAGGCTCGCATTGGTCGCCGCTCCGATCACCGCAATCTCCTTGCTGGTCGGAACGACTTCGAATACGCTGCCCTGGAGGGGAGACATCGTCACCATCTCATGCAGGTACTGGCTCAGCAGACTGACTTTCACGAAACGAGAGTTCGGCCCGGAGATGAAGAATTTGCCCGGTCCTTCGAGGTGAATGCTGGTGGCCGAAGCCGCCGCCAGCGCCCGGTGCCACATCAGTTCGAATTCGCAGCAGCGCGGATCGCCCGCTTTCGCGTTCGCGAAGACCTCTTCGGGTTCGAGATCGAGGAAGCGCAGACGCATCGCGCGATGCCCCATGATGCCCTCCAGATGCCCTTTGCCGCCGCACCCGCAGAAAGCCTCCTTCGGATCGAGCGTCACCACCACATGGCCGCCTTCCCAGATGCCTTCGGCATGAGGATAGCGTCCGAAACCGACCCCGTTCCCCAGAGTCCATACGCGGATCAACTTTTCGAGCTGCCCACGAGTCGCCGCCATGCCCGCCGCCATGACATCGGCGTCGTTGTAGAGAGACACGGCCATGTTCAGACCGTGCGCCGAAAGGGCCGCGGAAAGCATTTCGGCCATTTTCGCGCCCTTGGCCTGCTTCAGATTCGGAGAATCCTCCACCACGCCATTGCGGATAATCCCCGGAAAACCGACGCCGGCCAGCGCAGGTCTGGCTCCATGCTCATCGCAGAGTTCACAAATGGTCTGCGCCATGGTTTCCGCGATGGCATCGACCGGCATGCTGAGAATCTCGCCGCTCTCCCGCGCCTCCGCTTCGTCCATCGCCGGTGGCGGATAGACGCGCAATGGCGCGACGAGTTCGTGCCCCTGCACGAGTCC
>DASZUZ010000816.1:0-2386 GCA_035547415.1 Bryobacteraceae bacterium
GCGTTCAGATTTTCGGCGGTCTCTGCCCGCGCTTTCCCAGCCGGATCGCTTCGACGTCGAAGATTTTTCCGGCGTCGATGGTAAATCGCAGCGCGGTACGTTCCACGTGCCAACCCTGATGACCGCAGGCGCCCGGATTCATGTGAATCAGTTCCAGCGCCGGATCCCGCATGACCTTCAGGATGTGTGAGTGGCCGCAGAGGAACATATGTGGCCGCACCCGTGCGAGTTCCTGGCGCGCTCTGGCATCGTAACGGCCCGGATAGCCGCCGATATGGGTCATGTACACCCGGATACCTTCGCAATCCCAGACGAGATCCCGCGGCAGTTCCGCCCGCAGTTCCGCGCCGTCGATATTTCCGAAAACGCCGCGCGTGGGCCTGAACTGTTTCAACTGTTCGAGGAGTTCCGGCGAGCCGAAATCTCCTGCGTGCCACACCTCGTCGCATGCGGAGAAGTGAGTAAAGATGGCCTCGTCGAGAAAGCCATGCGTATCCGAGATCAGCCCGATGCGCACGCTTCAGGGTACACGTTCGGGTTCGGAACCATGAGCGCGAAGATATCGCTCGACCTCGGCCTTTCCTGCGTAGACAGCCCAGTCGAGAGGGGCGCCGTCATGGATTCTGTCCCTGATATCCAGATTCGCGCCGCCTTCCACCAGAACCCGCACCGTCGCCTCATGCCCCGCCAGAGCCGCCTGATGCAACGGTGTCGAATGAGAATGGTTTCCGTCGGGATTGTAGCGGTTCGGGTCTTCACCGGCATCGAGGAGCAGACGGACGATATCCGCATGTCCGTGCTGCGCGGCCAGCGCCATCGCGCGGCGCCGGCTCTCCGCGTCCGCGGTTGCGAGCATCCGCGCCGCCTCGGCAGTCAGTCCGAGACCAGCCGCCGCCGCGATATTGCCAACCCGGGCGCCGCGTCGAACCAGCGCCTGCGCCGTATCCTGATATCCGAATGCCAGAGCCGTCATCAGCGGTGATCCCCAGGTCGGTGACCCGCGCGGTTCGATCGCCGCGCCGAAATCGAGCAGGGTCCCGACCAGCGCGACCTGCACGCCCGCGTTGGCCGGATGGCAACTCGACACCAGCATGCTCATCGTCGTGTAGTGGCCGCCGTACATATCGGCGAGAGCGTCCACTTCGGCGCCGGCGCGGAGCAGCGTCTTCGCGACCTCGACTGCGTTTGCCGGAGTCTTCTGGCGATAGCCTTCCACGCCATTCGCCGCGACGTAGTGCAGCAGCGTCGCCCGGTGTTCAGGGGGATCGAAGTGCGTCACGCGTGTGGACCGCGCCCGAACCAGTTCCGGATTCGATTGCAGACATTCTTCGAGCGTGTGGATGTCGCCGGCGATCACGGCCTCCACGGCGGTTTCGAACCGTTGCACGGGAGAATTGTCCCGAGTGACCTCTTCGACCCACGCCGTGAGCGCCGCCCAGTCCCGGAAATCGTGCCCGCGCGCGATCGTCAGTTGAGCATCGGCAAACTCGAACGCCGCGTTCCGGACTTCCGCGTCCGTCAAGGCCTTTGGCAGCCACGCGGCATCGTCCCGCAGGAATCGCGGATGACGCGTGCGGGCGCACTGGATTGCCTCGGGTAAACCCGCCCGGAAACCGTTGAGCAGATTCCGCGCCTGCCGCTGGTATTGGCTCAGTGGGGAGCGAAACGGCAGAGGATCGAAGTCCACTCATTCCTCCTTCAGGGGCTCTGAACCGATCCGCAGCACGTTGCCGTCCGGGTCCTCAATCTGCATCTCGAGCGCCCAGGGATAAGTCGTTGGCGGCATGCGGATCTTGACGCCCCGGGCTTTGTACTGCCGGTGAAGTTCCCGCACGTCTTCGACGCCGATCCAGACCCACGCCCCACCCCGGCCCTGATCGCGCTGGCACAGGTAAATACCGGCATTGTCGCGGTTAACACTGGTGAACTCATCGGTTCCCCAGTTTGCGTTTTCGAAGCCCAGAACGCCCACGTAAAACCGCAGGCTGGCTTCCATGTCTTCCACTCGCAGAATCGGCTGACTGCCTTCGAAACGAACGCGTACTTCCTTGCTGTCCGCCATGTTCGTCCTCCTCTGCATCGTACTGCCAAAATGGCGGGCGGATCGCAGGCGCTGCCCGGAATTTCTGGCGCAAGGGTATGAGGACGGAGGCACTGTTTGAGGCATTCGGACTGACTGTCGCGATATTGTACGGACGTGAGTAGTGGAAGACGGATGCAAACCCTGGCAGGCACAACGGCGCTCGTAACCGGAGCATCGCGCGGGATTGGCCGGGCGATTGCGCTGCGCCTTGCCGGGAACGGCGTCGACGTCGTATTGCATTACAACCGGAACCGCGCTGCCGCCGAAGAAGTCGTGGCGGCAATCGGGCGTGAGGTAAAGCTG
>DASZUZ010000817.1:0-2241 GCA_035547415.1 Bryobacteraceae bacterium
ATCAAAGATCGGCCGGCGCCGGGAAGGTTCTCGTCATCGATGACGAAGGGATCGTCAGGCACACCGCTCGGGTTGCGCTGCAACGCTACGGGTTCGAGGTGCTGGTCGCGTCCGACGGACGCGCCGGTCTGGAAGTGTTTCGGAACCTCCAGGATCGCGATATTATTGTGCTCCTCGATATGACCATGCCCGTAATGAGCGGAGAAGAGACGTTCCGCGAACTCCGGATGATCCGGCCTGACGTCAGAATCATCCTGTCCAGCGGCTACAACGAAGCTGACGCGGTCCGGCGTTTTACAGGAAAAGGCCTGACGGGGTTTATACAAAAACCCTATACCGCTGACCGGCTGGCGAAGGCGGTGCGCGCCGCGTTGAAGGAATACTGACCGGCGGTATGCGCCGTCCAGGCCACGTGGCCCTCTATAATTGAGTCGGCTGCCAGGTGCTGGCGGCCGCCCGTTTTATGGAAAAATCAATGCCTCAAAGTTCCACTACTGCCCTCGCGGGGATCCTCGCGAAACACGAGTCGAAGGTTCTGCAGGACTGGACCGCTTCTCTCTCTCGTGATCTGGCGGCCGGTCGCTCCGGAATCCGTGAGTCGGATCTCAGGCGGCAGAGCGCCGAATTTCTGGGCTCCTTTCGCCCCGCTCTGGAGCGGGACGCCTCAGCCGACCTGAAGAATTCCGCGTGGGACCGAACGAGAGGCATCCTTTCGGATATCTCCCGCGAACAGGCGAACCAGGGCGCTACGCCGTCGGAAATAGCCACGTTCATCTTCTCTCTGAAGCAGGTTCTTTTCGAACTGATCCAGGCCGAATTAGCCGCGGATCCCGTGGCCCTCTCCCGCGAGATCTGGAATGTAAGCCTGATTCTGGACCGCCTGGGTCTCGTTACGACCGAGGCGGCCCTCAAAGCTCGCGAAGAGACCATCGCGCGCCAGCAGACCGAAATGCTGGAGCTTTCCACCCCGGTTGTCAAACTCTGGGATGGCATTCTTGCCCTTCCGCTCATCGGTACGCTTGACAGCGAGCGCACCCAGGTGGTCATGGAGAACCTGCTGGAAGAGATCGTCAGGACCGGCGCGGGTATCGCGATTATCGATATCACCGGCGTTCCCACCGTCGACACCCTGGTGGCGCAGCATCTGCTCAAGACCGTCGCCGCCGCCCGTCTGATGGGAGCGGAATGCATCATCAGCGGCATCCGTCCGCAGATCGCCTCGACCATCGTTCATCTCGGAGTCGATCTGGGCGGCGTCTCGACGAAGGCCACCCTTGCTGATGCTTTCGCGATCGCCCTCCGGCGGTCCAATCTCACCGTGACGAAGTCCGATCTTTCCCGCAGGCCGGTGGGTGCGGAGTAAGTTCGGTGGATCGCATACCGATTCTGAAGATGGGCGAGTTCCTGCTTGTCACCGTACAGGTGGACATGCACGATCGCCTGGCTATGGCGCTCCAGGACGACCTCACGGAGAAGATTGTGTCGACGCACGCCCGCGGCGTTCTTATCGACATCTCGGCCCTTGATGTAGTCGACTCCTTTATAGGCCGCATGCTCGGAAATATCGCTTCGATGTCGCGCGTTCTCGATGCCGAAACGGTCGTTGTCGGCATGCGCCCCGCCGTGGCGATCACGCTGGTGGAACTGGGCCTCGCCCTTCCCGGCGTCCGCACTGCTCTGAATGTTGAAAGAGGGATGGACATGCTGCGGGAGGCAAGCTCCGCCAATGGTCTTGCAACCCTTGAGGCGCCCCCGGATGATCGTCGTCAGGCGCAGTGAATCCATCCCTGTGGCGACGCAGGAGGATGTCGTTCGCGTTCGCCAGCGCGTCAGGGCTGTAGCGGACCAGGAAGGCTTCAAACTGGTCGATCAGACCAAACTGGTAACCGCCGCCAGCGAACTGGCAAGGAACACTTTTATCTATGGCGGCGGCGGGACGACGGTCATTGAAAGCGTGGAAAACGGGGTGAAGCGCGGCGTCCGCGTGACGTTTGAGGATCATGGTCCGGGAATTGCAGACATTAACCTCGCGATGAAAGACGGGTATTCGAGCGGTGGCGGTCTCGGGCTCGGTCTGAGCGGTGCCAAACGCCTCTCGAACGATTTCGAAATTCAAAGTAATCCCGGCGAGGGAACTCGCGTGACCATCACTCGGTGGCGGCAGGAGAAATGAGCGTTTGATTCCGGATGTAATCATCTCTGTCCGGGAGAAAACCGACGTGGCAACAGCGCGCCGTTCCG
>DASZUZ010000818.1:0-4408 GCA_035547415.1 Bryobacteraceae bacterium
TTCAGGCCCCGAAGGATTTCACGCTTGCCGATCCTGACGCGAAGGTCGTCCAGTTCGATTACCGGATGCGTCATTATTGCTTCACTCCAGCCAGAGCCGGCGCCAGCATGCTCAAAGGGCCCGAGCCCTGCATCGAGAGCAGCGATTCGATATTCATTCCGAAGATGCTGCCCATCGTCGAAACGTCGATCCGGTCCGGGGCAGCCCAGAAGCAGATCGCTCCCGGACGGTCATCGAATCGCGGCAGCTTCATGTTTGTGCTGCCGAGGAGGCTGTATATCGGCGCGAGCGTCGGAGCGAGATTGTGATACACGACAGCGGAGAAATTCGCCGACGCGTCGTGCGGCAGTTGCGCGCGAAAGGCTTTCGATTTCGGCAGCGTGTAGCCCGTTTCGCGGTTCTGAATCGATCGCACGAGCAGTTCGTGATTCGCGGCCGCCAGCCAGTAGCCATCAATGAAGGTCCAGTCGGCCTCCCACGGAAGTTTCTCGAACTTCAGCTTGTAATACGTGCGCCCATCGGCTTCCGATTGCGACAGTTTCAGATCGCCTGTCCGGGTCCGATCGCCCTGGCTGTTGAAAGCCGCGACGAATTTCTCCAGTGACGATTCGAGCCGCTCCGGGTGATAGACCTCCGCGGCGATTTTCAGGCTCGGCACGGGAAGTACCGGGCCGTCGAGCGCAACCGTTACTTCTCCGCCGAAAGCGCCGGCCAGGTCGTTGCGGAGATCCACGTCCGCCACTTGTCCCGCCTGGCGCGCGAGCATTCCCATCATGTCGTCCGCGATCAGCGCCGGGTTTTTGAGTAGTAAAGAAGCGGCGAAGCCCGCATCGGGAGAAACGAATTCCAGCGAGCCCATGGGGCCTGGAGCAGCCAGCCAGGAGGCCACTCCTTGCCGGTCCTTCGAAAAGGTCACCGATGCCCTGTTCTCCGTGTTCGCGCCCACCGTCCGGCTTTCCGCGACCAGGTATCGGGCGTCGGCGATGGCGGGCACTTTCGGCCCGACCGGAATCCGCTGCAGATCGGCGCCGAACAGCCAGCCCGCGCCCTGCTGGTACGCCGGAACAACATGCCGGTAGAGCGGAGTATGAAGAAAGTCGCCGGTATCGGCGATGCGATCGAGTTCCGTTGCGTCGGCCGCGGCCACAAACAGCCCGTTGTCGAAGCGCATATGGCCGTCGAACACGGAGGGCGGCAACTGCGACTTGAGGTAGACGTCGAAACCCGGTTTCGTGATTTGCGCCAGGATCACCGGAGACGCCTGCCGCGAGCGGGCGGAGACCGCGATCACAATCTCATTGCCTATATACCTGCTTGCCGTCGCAAGCTGACCGATCGTCCTCTCGAAGTTGTCACGTTGGCCAGCGGGCAGGCGATTCCACCATTCGGCGAGCGTTGCGCTCTGTTTCAGATGGTCATGAAAGATCTGGCTGGCCTGGGTGAGAGTGTCGCCCACATTCGGGATCGCCGCCACCGCCGCGATATCGGACGGCAGCCACGCCATCAGCTTCGTTTCATGGCGCAGATCGGGGGCCGGAAGCGCCGCGATCTGCCGTTTGATTTCGTTGAGTTCGCCGAGCAGCGCGAGGTATTGCGACGAATTGCGGCTCCACTCGAACTCCTGCCGGATTGGCGCGATGGACATGTCCGGCGCCGTGGATGTCTCATCGCCGCGATGCAGCACGTCGTGTTTATCTCCGTGATCCACCCAAACCGTGCCCTCCGCGACCGCGACCCGCGACCCTTTGGTTCCGGCATTCACGGAAAAAACCGTGCCTTTGACCGATACATTGCAATCGGCCGTGGCTACCTGTAACGTCCCGCGCCGCTGCTTCGCGGCCTGCACAATGATGCTGCCCAGAGAAAGATGAATCGTGGAACCGCTCCATTTTCTGGTAACGGAAATCTGCGCCCGTTGGTTCAGTTCAATTCGCGAGCCGTCATTCAGCCGGAGAATGGCATTCGAATTTTTCGCGGTTCGGACAGCTTCGTTCTCACTCAGTTCCGTTCCGGGAGTCAGAGGAATCAGGGCGTTGTCCGAGACCCTGTACAGCGCCCCATCGATCGAATCGACCGTCGCCCGGGGGCCACCGCCCAGAGCCGGATATTCCGCGAAACCCCAATAGGACGCTCCGCCGATTGCCAGCAACGCAGACGCGGCGACAGCCCAGCCCGCATACTGCCGCGCCGCCGTCTTGCGGGGCTTGAACTCGATCACCTGACGCGCCCCATGCCGTGCTTCCGAAAGCGCCTTGCGGCACGCAACGCATTCACGAGTGTGGACTTCAAAGAGCAGCTTGCGCGAGGCATCCAGGCCTCCCGCGCAATAGGCGGGGATCAGCGAGGTGAAATCGGCGCAACTGCGGATCGTCCCCGTGCTGGCGCTGGCCGGTTCGATCCTCGGGAACAGCCGCTCCTTCACGCGGGCAGCGGCCCGTTCGACTTCGGCCGGCTCCGGCTCACTGCCTCGAATTTCCTTCAGGAGTTGGTCCAGATTCATTTGAGACCTCCCAGCTGGCGAACTTCTTTCTGCAACTGTTTTCGAGCCCGGTGCAGCGTGACCGCCACAACCAGCGAAGACACGCCGAACATTTCCGCGATTTCCCCGTTCGAATGGCCTTCGACAAAACGAAGCGCGAACATCTCCGCCGTGCGCCCGCCGAGCGTCGCCATGGCTTGTCGAAGGACTTCGCGAAGTTCGCTCGGATCGTCTTTTGCGTGCGGTTCGGGGGCCTTCTCGAGTGGGACGTTCTTCCGGGCGCGCTGCTCGAGCAGGTTCAGCGAAGCGTTTACGGCCGCGCGGCGCAGGTAGCTTTCCGCGTTGTCGACAGCGTCGGACGAACCGTCGCGAGCGGCGAGGCGGAGGAAAACGGTCTGCAGCACGTCTTCCGCGTCTGCCGCATTGCCAGTCACGCGATACGCGGTGCGAAACACCATCCCGTGGTGCTCATCGAACGCCCGCTCGAGCGCGGCGCGCCCGGGACCGTCCGGCGCGGCGGATGACAGCGATGCGGGATTCGGCACGGGAGATATATCTTGTGCTCCAATCGCCAGTTGCATTCATCAGCGTAGACCGTTCGGCGTGGCGAAAATTACAGCCGGGGGCGAAAAAGAATCCCTCGTCCTTCCGGACGGAATCGCCCGGTGGCGGGCCGGGGAACCGGCCGTAGCTTATGATGCTTATGATCCATGTCTGTGACGACACCATCCCCGGACATTCAGTCCACGCTGAAAGAACAGCGCCTGTTTTCCCCGCCTTCCGACTTCAGTTCGCGCGCTCATATCAAGACCATGGCCGATTACGAGCGGCTCTACGAAGAGGCGGATCGCGACCCGGAAACTTTCTGGGGCAATATCGCGAGGGAACTGGAATGGTTCGAGCCGTGGAAGAAAGTACTCGAGTGGGATGCGCCGTGGGCGAAGTGGTTTGTCGGCGGAAAAATTAACCTCTCCTACAACTGCCTCGACCGACACCTGAACACGTGGCGCCGCAACAAAGCGGCTCTGATATGGGAAGGCGAGCCCGGCGAGATCCGGACGCTGACCTACCAGCAACTGCACTCGGAAGTCTCGAAATTTGCGAATGTCCTCAAATCTCTGGGCGTGAAGAAAGGCGATCGCGTCGCCATCTACATGGGAATGACCCCGGAACTGGCGATCGCGCTCCTGGCATGCGCCCGGATCGGCGCGCCTCACACCGTCGTATTCGGCGGATTCTCCTCGCAGGCGCTTGTCGATCGGATCACGGATTCAGAGGCCGTCTGCGTGATCACGCAGGATGGCTCCTGGCGCCGCGGCGCGGAAGTGAAGCTCAAGCCGGCGGTCGACGAGGCGCTGAAGCAATGCTCGTCCGTGAAAAGCGTGATCGTTTACCAGCGCACCGGAACTCCCCAACAGATGGAACCCGGCCGCGACCACTGGTGGCACGAATGGATGGCGAACGCATCGGACGAATGTCCCGCCGAACATCTCGATTCGGAGCATCCGCTCTACCTTCTGTATACATCCGGCACCACGGGCAAGCCCAAAGGAATTCTTCACACCACCGGCGGTTACGCCGTTTCGACGTACATCACTTCGAAGTGGGTTTTCGACCTGCGCGACGAAGACATCTACTGGTGCAGCGCCGATATCGGCTGGGTAACCGGCCACAGCTACGTCGTCTATGGACCGCTGCAGAACGGCGCGACGGTTCTCATGTATGAAGGTGGTCCGACTCATCCCCAGCCCGATCGCTTCTGGGACATGATCGATCGCCACAAGGTCACTGTTTTCTACACTGCGCCGACCGCCATCCGCGCGTTCATGCGTCTCGGCGAGCGCTGGCCCGCGCGCCACTCATTGAAGAGTCTGCGGCTGCTGGGCAGCGTGGGTGAACCGATTAACCCCGAAGCGTGGATGTGGTATC
>DASZUZ010000819.1:0-6033 GCA_035547415.1 Bryobacteraceae bacterium
GCCATGACGGCGAGAAGGAAGATTTTGTGACGCGCCTTTATCGGCGCGTCATGGGCAACCTCCTGCACCGGCCGATCTGGCGCTGGGCTTTTCTCGGAGGCGTTGTCGTCCTGCTGCTGGCCTCCGTTTCACTGTTCTACATCGGCTTCGTGAAGGTCAAGATGCTGCCGTTCGACAACAAAAGCGAGTTCCAGGTCATCGTCGATATGCCGAACGGAACCACGCTTGAAGAGACGGCGCGCGTCACGCAGCTCCTCGCCGAAGAGGCGCAGAAACAGCGGGAAGTTGTCAACGTCGAGACCTATGTGGGAACGGCGTCGCCTTACAATTTCAACGGCCTCGTGCGGCACTATTACCTGCGCCGGGGTCCGAATGTCGCGGATATTCAGGTGAACCTGTTATCGAAAGGCGAGCGGGACCTGCAGAGCCATGACATCGCGAAGGCGATGCGGGCACGTCTCGAACCCATTGCCAGGCGGTATGGCGCGCGTATGAAAGTTGCCGAAGTGCCGCCCGGTCCGCCGGTGCTGGAAACGTTGGTCGCGGAAGTTTACGGACCCACTCTGGACGGCAGAATCGCGCTCGCGCGACGCATGCGGGATCTGTTCCGCCAGACGGACGGAGTCGTCGATGTCGACTGGTATGTGGAAGACGATCAATCCAAATACCGGCTCATCGTGGACCGGGAAAAAGCCGCGCTGAACGGCATCTCTCAGGACGACATCGCGCGCGCCATGCAGGTCGCCTCGGCGGGGTACGCGGCCGGCCTGCTCCATCAGGAAACGGAGAAGGAGGATGTGCCGCTGAATGTGCGCCTCGATCGTCCCACGCGCTCGGATCTGAATCAGATCCAGACGCTGCGGATTCCTGGCCGCGGCGGACACACGGTCGCGCTGAGCGAACTGGTACATGTCGAAAAGGTCCCGGAAGACAAGAGCATTTATCACAAGAACCTGATGCCCGTGACCTACGTTACGGCCGACGTCGCCGGAGCGATGGAGAGCCCCGTCTACGCGATTCTGAAGCTGGGCCCCGAGATCGACAAATTCAGAGTCCCGGAGGGCTACCGGATTGAGCAGCATATGGCGGCGCTGCCTTCCGACCCCAGCCGCTACTCGATGAAATGGGATGGCGAGTGGCACATCACCTATGAGGTGTTCCGGGATCTCGGGATCGCCTTCGCGGCCGTGCTGATTCTGATCTACGGGCTCGTGGTGGGCTGGTTCCAGTCGTTCCTCACGCCGCTGATCATCATGGCGGCCATTCCGTTTTCGCTGGTGGGTATCCTGCCGGCGCACGGTTTATTGCACGCTTTCTTTACCGCCACGTCGATGATCGGCTTTATCGCGGGCGCGGGCATCGTCGTCCGAAACTCCATCATCCTGGTGGATTTCATCGAACTGCGCCTGGCGGAAGGAATGCCGCTCGATCAGGCTGTGATCGATGCCGGCGCGGTCCGCTTCCGCCCCATGATGCTCACGGCCGCCGCTGTCGTCGTCGGCTCCTCGGTCATTCTCTTCGATCCCATTTTCCAGGGGCTCGCGATTGCATTGATGGCGGGCGAAATCGCCTCGCTGTTGCTGTCGCGAATGACCGTCCCCGTCCTGTTTTATGTTTTCAATCGGAAAAGGAGGTTGATATGAACGTAGACCGCTACCTGCGCATGATCGCCGGCGCTATCGTGATGGCGACCCTCGCGCTTGGATATTTCGTCAGCCCATACTGGTATCTGTTCACGGCCTTTGTCGGCCTGAATCTGTTTCAGTCGGCTTTCACAAACTGGTGTCCCATGATGACGATACTCCGCAAAATCGGCATTCCGGACCGCGCGCCCGGCTGGCGCGAGACCACCGGCGCAATGCCGCATCCCCGGCCATGACGGTCATGCGGGCCGGCGGCCCGCTCCCGTGAGAACAGATGGAGGATTCTTCCGGACTGACCACCCAGGCGGCCGCTGACCTGCTGTCGCAATACGGCCCCAACGCCGTTCCGGAAGAATCCGAACATCCGGTTCGCGCCCTTCTGCGAAAGTTCTGGGATCCCATCCCGTGGATGCTCGAAGGCGCGACCCTGCTGCAGCTTCTGACGCGAAGAAACATGGAGGCGGCGGTCACGGCGAGCCTGCTCGTTTTCAACGCAGGCCTGAGCTTCGTTCAGGAGCGCCACGCAAAACGAGCGCTCGCCGTTCTGCGCCGCCAGCTCGCGATTCAGGTTCGTGTGCGGCGGGATAACATCTGGCAAAGACTCCCATCGGAACGCCTCGTCCCCGGCGATCTGATCCACCTGCGAACCGGTGATATCGCTCCCGCCGACTCCCGGCTCCTCGACGGCGGCGTGCTCGTCGATCACTCGGCGGTGACTGGTGAATCGGCTCCCGCCAATATCGGCCCCGGCGGGGTCGTCTATACGGGCGGGTTCATCCGCCACGGCGAAGCTAGCGCGCTCGTCACGGCAACCGGCACGCGTACGTACTTCGGAAAGGCCGCTCAACTGGTGCGCGAGGCGAAGCCCGCCGGCCACCTGCAGCGGATGATCTTCACGATCGTGAAATATCTCGTGGCCTTCGACGCGGTGCTGGCCGCTCTGGTGCTCGTCTGGGCGCTGCTCGCCGGCATAAGCCCCGGAGAAACCGTGTCGTTCTGTCTGATGCTGCTGGTGGCGTCGATACCGGTTGCTCTGCCTGCGACGTTTACCCTCGCGTCCGCCCTCGGCACGCAGGAACTGGCCGCGCGCGGAGTACTGGTCAGCCGCCTGTCCGCGATTGAAGAAGCAGCGGCCATGGATGTGCTGGCCACAGACAAGACGGGTACGCTGACGACAAACGAGTTGTCTCTCGGCGACGCAAAGCCGGTTGCTCCCTGGTCCGGGAGGATTTGATCCGTTTCGCCGCCCTCGCCTCGGACGAAGCGACGCAGGATCCCATCGATCTGGTGGCTCTGTCGGCCGCCCGCGAGCGCAGTATCAGCCTGGCCGATTTCACCGTTCTCAGGTTCGTTCCCTTCGATCTCTCGACAAAGTGCTCGGAAGCCCTGGTCCGGCGGGGCGCGGAAATTACGCGGATCGTCAAAGGGGCGCCCTCCGCAATCGCCGCGCTGGTGGGAGTTCCCGAACTGGAGGAAGCCGGCCAGTTGGCGAGAGCCGGCTATCGCGTCCTGGCTGTCGCTGCGGGGAAAGCGCAATCCATGTCCCCGGTCGGCTTTCTGGCGCTGCTCGATCCGCCGAGGGACGATTCCGCCCGCCTGATCGCCAGTCTCCACAATCTGGGCGTTCGGGTTGTCATGATCACCGGCGACAGTGCGGAAACGGCTCGCGCCATCGCCGCCCAGGTCGGGATTACGGGCGAGGCCTGCTCGCGGGAACGCCTGCGCGCGGACATTGACGCCGCCGCGAACGCGTGCAATGTGTTCGCCGGCGTCTTCCCGGAAAACAAATTTCACCTCGTCCAGGCGCTGCAGCGCGCCGGGCATGTGGCCGGCATGACCGGCGACGGCGTGAATGACGCCCCCGCACTCAAGCAGGCCGAAGTTGGCGTAGCCGTGGCCACCGCGACGGACGTCGCCAAAGCCGCCGCCAGTATCGTTCTGACCAACCCGGGCCTCGGTGAACTCGTGTCCGCGATCGAGACCAGCCGGCGCATTTATCAGCGGATGCTGACGTATACGCTCAATAAGATCATCAAAACGCTGGAAATAGCGCTGTTTCTGACGCTTGGCGTCGTGCTCACCCGAACCCTGATCATCTCGCCGCTTCTCATCGTGCTGCTGCTGTTTACGAATGACTTTGTAACCATGTCGATCGCGACCGACCGGGTGGGGTTTTCGCAACTCCCCGAGCGCTGGAGAATCCGATCTCTGATGCTCACCGCGTTGCCGCTCGCCTGTCTGCTCGTTCTGTTCTCGCTTTCGGTCCTGTTTGTCGGCTGGCGCGTTCTGGGTCTGGGAACGCGCGAAATTCAGACCCTGGCGTTTTTGACGCTGGTCTTCGGCGGACAGGGCACTGTGTATCTCGTGCGTGAGAGAAGCCACCTGTGGCGCTCCCGCCCGAGCCGGTGGATGCTGCTGAGTTCCGGTATCGATCTCCTGATCGTGAGCGCGCTGGCGGCGCGCGGAGTCCTCATGGCGCCGCTCCGCCCCGTGCTGATCGTCAGCCTGCTCGCGGCGGTCATGCTGTACCTGTTCGTCGTAGACTACCTGAAGATCGCGATCTTCCGAAGTTTCAAAGTCGCGTGAAGGCTTGCGGATAAAGAATGCTGCAGCTGACGAAAATTCTCGTGCCGGTGGACTTCTCCGCCGCCTCGGACGCGGCGGTCCATCAGGCCGCGGCGCTCGCGCGGCATTGGCGGTCTGAGCTTACGCTCCTGCACATCGGGGAACAGCCGGCGCTCTGGCCGGCGGCGGCAGACGGTCTCGACGGAATCGCGGTCCGCAGGTTGAGGCGCCCGGGAGATCCCGCCCGGGAAATCATTGCGGTCGCGAAGAGCGACAGGCCGGATCTCATCCTGATGCCCACGCACGGCTACGGGCCTGTTCGACGCTTCTTTGTCGGATCTGTAACGGCCAGAGTGCTCCACGATGTCGGCTGTCCGGTCTGGACCGAGCCCCACGCCGCGCAAACGCCTGACACACCGTCCGAACCCTGGCGGCGCATGATCTGCGGCGTCGTTTTCGGTCCGGAAGATGCCGGGGCGCTCTCCTGGTCTGTCGGGTTTGCCGCCGGATTTCACGCGGAACTGACGGTGGCGCACGCGCTGCCCATGCCTTCGGAAGGCATCTATCTTCCGAGTTGGCGGGAGAAGCTCCGGCGTAAAACCGAGGAACGGCTCAAAGCCATGGTTCAGGATCTGCCCGTGCCGCCGCTCACTGCCGTGCTCGATGGCCCTGCCCCCGACGCGCTGGCCTCCGCCGTTCGGGAATGCCACGCCCGGTTGCTTGTCATCGGACGGCGCCCGCCTTCGGAAATTCTCGGAAGGTTGAACAGCGAAGCATACGAGATCATCCGCTGCTCACCTTGTCCGGTCGTCAGCGTGTGACCCGCTCGCCGCGCGAACCGTCTTTCCATCCTATTCGCCGGTCTTGAGATACGACCAGCCGGCTTCTTGTTTCCGCACTACCTCGGCGACGCCCGAATCCACCGTGATCACGAAGGGAAACAGATCCTCCTTCGTCACATGCTGGTGTCGCATCGTGTTTTGACAGGCCGCGAACACAACGCCGCGCGCCGCCGCCTGCTCGAGCCGCTCGCGCATTGCGGTGTTGGTCTTCAGGAGCAGGCCTAATCCTTTCCCGTGCGAGACCGATTCAATCTGTACTTCGTCCGGCGCGAAGGCCTTCCCGAGATTCTCGATGTTGTTGAGAATGCCGTTCCATGCATCGGGTCCCGCAACATTGACTTCGACGACAACCCGATGCTTCGTGTTCTTTTGAGCGGTCAGACTGAAAGCCAGCACGAGCAGCAGCGAACTCGCGAGCAGCCAGGAAACAATCCTCTTCATGAGCCTCCTTTGGTGAAAAGCATTTTTGTGGAAAGCAACAACAGGAACAATCCGAATACTTTCTGCAGAACCGCATCCGATATTCCCAGCGAATACCGGGCGCCGATCAGGCTTCCCGCCAGAAAGCCGATGCAGATCAGAGCGGCAATGCGGATGTCGACGTATCCCTGCCGCCAATACGCCATGGCCGCGACCAGCCCGATGGGAGGGACCATCAGCGCCAGCGTCGTTCCCTGCGCCTGATGCTGAGACATGCCGAACAGGAAGACCAGCGCGGGAATCAGAATGATTCCGCCCCCGATTCCGACAAGTCCGCTCGCCGCGCCGGCGGCGATGCCGAGCAGGATCAGATATGCCGATTGCACTCGCGTCTCATCTCAATGTTTCTCTGTCTCGTGCATTGACTTCTCTGTTTCCGGCCTTTCATCCGCGCGATGCGTTGCCTGACGTCGAGACCCGACGTCGCAGGATCCGGCCATTCAGGTAGGAACCCCGAACCGGGGAAGCACCCATTTCATCACCGCAAAATAACCGGCCACAAA
>DASZUZ010000820.1:0-6255 GCA_035547415.1 Bryobacteraceae bacterium
GCGAACAATGTCCTGCTCGAGGTCGGACCGGGCCAGACCCTGAGCGTTCTTGCCCGGCAGCATCCGGCGAAGTCCGCCGAACAGACGGTGGCGAGCTCTCTCCATCTCTCACGAGAGGACGAATTGCGCGGTGTTCTCGAAACCCTGGGGCGTCTCTGGATGGCCGGGGTTTCCGTGGACTGGCCCGCATTTTACGCCGATGAACGGCGCCACCGTGTCGTTCTCCCGACTTATCCCTTCGAGCGCAAGCGCTGCTGGCCCGCACCGCACGCAGTCGCGACTTCGGAAGCGGTTGCGGAGATAGCGCGCGCGACGCCGATCGAACAACCCCAGTCGGAGCAGGGCAGGGAAGCCGATTCCGCACCTGCCGAACCCCGCATCGTCCGCCTGCTCAGTGGCGTTCGAACGCTCGTGCAGGAGCTTTCCGGCGCCGATCTCACTGGCGTGGACACCTCCGCCGGCCTTCTCGAACTGGGTCTCGATTCCCTGCTGCTCACGCAGGCGTCCCAGTTATTCCAGCGGCGCTTCGGAGTTCCCATCAGCTTCCGCCAGTTGATGGAAGAACTGAGTTCGCTTGACGATATCGCAAGCTACCTCGATGCCGCGCTGCCGCCGGAGGCATTCGCGCCCGCCCCCGCCGCTCAGCCGGTTGCCGCTACGAACCACGCGTCTCTCACGCCCGGGATTCTCGAACAGCTTCTCGCGCAGCAACAACAGCTCACGAGTCAACTCCTGCAATTGCTGGGCCGCCAACCGGCTGCGCAGCCGTCGGCGCCTCCCGGTCCCACGGCTCCGCTCCTCCCCTCGCCCCCGGCTTCGGAGAACAAGGCCCACGGACCGTTCAAGCCGATTCAGCGCGGAGCCGACATGGTGTTATCCACGGCCCAGAGCGCCGCGCTCGATGCCCTGATCGCGCGTTATACGAAACGTACTACCGGCTCGAAAAAACTCGCCGCGCAAAACAGGCCCATTCTCGCCGATCCGCGCTCCGTCGCGGGCTTCAAACAGCTCTGGAAGGAGATGGTCTATCCGATCGCCACCACCCGATCGGACGGCGCCAGAGTCTGGGACGTCGACGGCAACGAATACATCGACTTCGTGATGGGCTTCGGAGCCAGCCTCTTCGGGCACCGGCCCCCTTTCGTGATCGAAGCGATCGGGGAGCAACTCGGGAAAGGCTTTGAAATCGGCCCCATCCAGCCGCTGGCCGGTGAAGTGGCGGCGCTCCTGACGGAGTTCACCGGCATGCCCCGCGTCGGTTTCACCAACACCGGTTCCGAAGCCGTCCTCGCTGCGACCCGCGTTGCCCGCACCGTCACCGGGCGAGACAAAATCGCTGTCTTCGCCGGCGCCTATCACGGCATCTTCGACGAGGTGCTGTTCCGTCCGCTCACCATCAACGGCGAGACGCGCACCGCGCCGATCGCTCCCGGAATTCCTTCGAGCGCGCTCGATCAGGTGATCGTGCTCGATTACGGCAACCCCGAATCGCTCGACATCCTGCGAAGACGAGGTAACGAAATTGCCGCCGTGCTGGTCGAGCCCGTCCAGAGCCGCCGGCTCGATCTGCAGCCGCGTGAGTTCCTGCGGGAACTCCGCCGCGTCACACTGGAAACAGGCACGGCCCTCGTGTTCGATGAAGTCGTCACCGGCTTCCGTGTTCATCCGGGCGGCGCGCAGGCCCTGTTCGGCATTCGGGCCGACCTTGCGACCTACGGCAAAGTCATCGGCGGGGGCTTGCCTGTCGGCGTCATCGCCGGCGACCCGAAGTTCATGGACGCGCTCGACGGCGGCCAGTGGCAATATGGCGATACCTCGTTCCCTGTAGTCGGCGTGACCTTCTTCGCCGGCACCTTCGTCCGTCATCCGCTCGCTCTCGCGGCCGCGCGCGCCGTGCTCACGCATCTCAAGCAGCAGGGACCGGCTTTACAAAACCAACTCGCGGAGCGTACCGCCCGCGTCGCCGATCAACTACGCGCCGTCATCGAAGAATTCGCTGCGCCTTATCAGGTCGCGCAGTTCAGCTCCCTGATTCAGATCGGCTTCCCGGCAGATCGCAAATTCGCCGCTCTGCTGCATTACATGCTTCGCGATCGCGGCATTCATATCTACGAAAACCGCGCGTTCGTGATGACCACCGCCCACACGGACGACAACCTCGCCAGACTCGTCTCCGCATTTCGGGAAAGTCTGCTCGAGATGCTGTCCGGCGGGTTCCTGACCGGACACGCTCCAGCCGCGAAAATCGCTGCCGCCAGCATTCCTGCCGCGGCCCCGGCCAGCGCCGACGACCCTTTTCCTCTCACCGAACCACAGAAAGAAATCTGGCTCGCCGCGCAGATGGGACCCGATGCCGCGGTCGCCTATAACGAATCGCTGACGCTCGATTTTCGCGGACCCTTCGACGTGGACCTGCTCCGAACGGCGCTTCACGACGTCGTCCTTCGTCACCCGATCCTTCTCGCTACCTTCAGCCCGAATGGCGAATGGCAGCAGGTCAAGTCCAGGGACGTTCCCGAGGCGCCGCTCCTCGCGCTCGATGCTCTCAGCGAAATGGACCGGGACCGCGAGCTCAAACAGATCGTCGAAGGCGAAGTGTCCCACTCCTTCGACCTGACCTCCGGACCTCTGCTTCGCGTGAAAATCGTCCGGCTGTCCGCCGATCGTCACGCCGTCATCTGGACCGCGCACCATATTGTGTGCGATGGCTGGTCGGGTGGGCTGCTGGTCAACGAGTTGGCCACGGTCTACTCCGCCCTTCGGCGAAAGACCCGCCCCGAACTTCCACAGCCTGCAAGTTTTGCCGGATACGCGCGGGCTACTCGGGTCGATGACGCCGCATCGCGTCAGTCGATGGACTACTGGCGTCATCAGTTCTCCCAACTGCCCGCCCCCCTGGATCTCCCGCTCGACCGCCCCCGTCCCGCGGTGCGATCGGCTCAGGCGGCGACACGGAAGCGCATCCTGGACACTGCCCTTCACCAGTCGGTCCGGCGCCTGGCAACCCAGCAGAAAACGACCGTCGTGGTCCTGCTGATGGCGACCCTCAAGACCCTGATCCATCGCCTCACCGGCCAGACAGATCTCGTGATCGGCCTGGGCGTGGCGGGCCAGGCCTCGCTTGAGAACGGGTGTCTGGTCGGACACTGCGTCAACCTTCTGCCCGTCCGGACGCAACTGAACCCCGAAGCCGCCTTTCAGGACCATCTGGCATCCGTCAGAAAGAACGTACTGGATGCCTGCGATCACAACCAGTCGACCCTCGGCGCCATTCTCCAGCACATCTCCGCCCCAAGGACGCCGAACCGTCCTCCGCTCGTCGAAATCATCTTCAACGTCGATCGCGATCCCGGCGCGGCGCATTTCGACGGTGTCGAATTCGCCTGCGACCGCAATCCCAAACGAGCCCTTCACTTCGATCTGTTCTTCAACTTCGTGGATGGCCCGCGCGGATTGTACGTCGAATGCGACTTCAACACGGACCTGTTTGAACCAGCAACCATCGAGCGCTGGCTTGGCCATTACGAAACCCTGCTCCACGAAGTAACAGCCGACGCGTCGCAGCCCCTGTGCCGGTTGCCGGTCCTTTCTGAGACCGAGCAACGGGCGCTCACCACGGAATGGTGCGGCGGCGCCGTCACCTATCCCGCGACGCGCACCCTGCACGAATGGTTCGAACGTCAGGTGGAGAAAACGCCTCGCGCCCGCGCGGTCACGTTTGAGAACGAGCATCTGACCTATCGTGAACTCAACGAGCGCGCCAATCGCCTTGCGCACTACCTCCGCAAACTCGGAGTCGCGCCCGATGCGCTCGTCGCGCTTTATCTCGAGCGTTCCATCGATCTGGTCGTCGGCATCCTTGGCATCCTGAAGTCCGGCGCCGCGTACCTGCCGATCGACCCGGTTTATCCGAAAGACCGCGTGAGTTTCATGCTCGAGGATTCGCAGGCCGCCGTTCTGCTCACGCGATCGGATCTTGCATCGAATCTGCCCGCGCATCAGGCAAAGCTCGTCTGCCTCGACTCCCGGACAGACCTGTTCGATTGCGAGCCGGAAGCCAATCCGGCGCCCGTCGCCACGCCCGACAACCTGGCCTACGTGATCTACACCAGCGGATCCACCGGCAAGCCGAAAGGCACCCTCATCACCCATCACAACGTCGCGCGCCTGATGCAGTCGACCGAGGCCCTTTACCGCTTCAACGAGCACGATGTCTGGACGCTCTTCCACTCCCATGCCTTCGATTTCAGCGTCTGGGAGCTTTGGGGCGCGCTGCTTTATGGCGGGCGCGTGGTGGTGGTGCCGTATCTGACGAGCCGCTCGCCCCGCGACTTCCATGAACTGCTCCGGAACGAGCGCGTCACCGTCCTCAACCAGACGCCTTCCGCCTTCCGGCAATTCATCCAGGCCGAAGCGGAACAACCTTCCGCCGGTAGTCTCGCGCTCCGCTACGTCATCTTCGGCGGAGAAGCGCTCGAAATGAACACGCTGAAGCCGTGGTTTGACCGCCATGGCGATCGTCAGCCGCTGCTCGTCAACATGTACGGCATCACGGAGACCACCGTCCATGTCACGGCGCGCGTCCTCTCGGCGGCGGACCTGAACGCAGGAAGTGTCATCGGGGCGCCGCTCGAAGACCTTCGGCTTTATATCCTCGACGGGAAGCAGCAGCCTGTTCCGATCGGCGTGGCAGGCGAAATCTGTGTCGGTGGCGATGGCGTGGGCCGCGGTTACCTGAACCGTCCCGACCTGACGCAACAGAAATTCCTGCTGGACCGTTTCTCCGGCAAGCCGGGCGCGTTGCTGTATCGTTCGGGCGACCTCGCCCGATTCCTCCCGAACGGCGATATCGAGTATCTCGGCCGCATCGACGACCAGGTCAAGATTCGCGGCTTCCGCATCGAACGCGGCGAAATCGAAGCGGTTCTCTCCCGGCATGAATCCGTGCGCCAGTGCTTCGTCGATGTCCGCGAAGAGACGCCCGGCGAGAAGACGCTGGTCGCCTGGTTCGTGCCGCGTCTGGGCTCCACGCCCTCCGTTGCCGATCTGCGCGTACATCTCCGGCAGGCTCTTCCGGACTACATGGTTCCTTCCGCCTTCGTTTCGATGGAGCGACTGCCCCTGACTTCGAACGGCAAGATCGACCGGAAAGCGCTCCCCCTTCCCGGCGAGCGCACCGTCGACCCGGACCATCAGTTTGTCGCGCCGCGGGATCCGGTCGAGCAGGTTCTGGCCCGAATCTGGTCGAAAGTTCTGAAGGTCAATCGCGTTGGCCTGCGCGACAATTTCTTCGACCTGGGCGGTCACTCGCTTCTGGCTGTTCGGATCATCGTCGAAATCGAGAGGGTCTACGGAAAGCGTCTGCCGCTGGCAACCCTGCTTCGGGCGCCCACGATCGGCGACCTCGCGGATATCCTCCGGAAAGAGAGCTGGCGTCCTTCCTGGTCGTCTCTCGTGCCGATCCGGCCCGGCGGATCGAGAACGCCGCTTTTCCTGTTCCACAGTCATGGCGGCAACGTTCTCGAGTACCATCCGTTGGCGAACCGGCTTGACGCCGATCAACCCGTTTACGCCCTGCAGGCGCGCGGTCTCGATGGCAACATCCCGAAAGGCCGGACCCTCGAAGCGATGGCCGCCGACTACCTGGCGGAAGTGAAGACCCTGCAGCCCGCCGGGCCCTATGTTCTGGGCGGGTTCTGCTTCGGCGGGTTACTGGCGATCGAAGCCGCGCGGCAGCTTCGCGCCGCGGGCGATGACGTGGCGCTTGTTGTTGTCATCCAGACCGTTCATCCGGCGGCTGCCCGGTTTAAGCCGGATACAACGTGGCTGCGGCGCTCGTGGTATCGCGGGGCGAAACGCTTCGATCTGGAACGGGAAAACCTGCTCTACCGTGGGAAGGGATATTTCCGCGAAAGAGGACGACGTCTCGTCGATATCGCGGTGGCGCGAACCCAGATTGCGTTTCACGGATTGAACGGCAATGGTCAGGCTCATGCCGACGGCCGTTCCACGCCGTACATCCTCGAGTCCCTGGCGATCGAACACGACAGGATATTCGACAAATACAGGCCACAGCCTTACTCCGGCGACGTTCTTCTGTTTCGCGCTGAAAAGCAGTTGCGCGGACTGGTTGCCGGCCCGGCTCTGGGCTGGAACGACGTGATCGACGGGCACCTGGATGTCTGCGAGATTCCTGGCCACCAGCAAAATATACTGCTCGAACCGAATGTTTCGCGACTCGCCGGAGAACTGGAG
>DASZUZ010000821.1:0-2597 GCA_035547415.1 Bryobacteraceae bacterium
CATCCCGGCCTGCTCGGAGGGGATATGTCCGAGGACGATGAGGCCCTTCTTTTTGCCGGCGGTGATCGTGTCCGCCGCGTACTCGACGAGTTCCCACTCGCGCGCTTCGCCGATGACGAGCACGTCGAGATCGGGCCGCGCAAAAGGACGCAGGCTTCCGGCGTAACCCCAGTTGCCGGCCACGGTGTGAACCTGAAGATGCGGGTCGCCCACGACACGCACGGAGCGGATCTTCAGCTTGTCCTGGATCTGCTTCGAGAGATCCGCGAGCGTGACGCCGTTAAAAAGGAAGCGGCGGGGGTTCTGGGGGTCGACGTTCTTCGTCCAACCGAGCGCCTCGGCCATGCCGGTGGCGATGCCATCGGGACGGCGGGCGTGCCAGTGATCGTGGAACCGGAACACGACCATGTCGTGTTTATTCAGGAAATCCTGTTTGTATTGGTAAGTGGGATCTTCTTTGAGCGCCTCTGTCTTGTCTTCATGGCTGTAGAACGTCGGCTCATGGGTGATGACGAAGTTCTTGCCCGCGGCGGCGGCGCGCTCCACGACGTCGAGCGTCGCCATCATCGTGGTGGCGATGCCTTTGACCGGGGTATCCGGGCTGCCCGTTTTGATCGTGTCCACCGTCTGCTCGCGCCATGGCACGCCGACATTCTTTTTGATGCGTTCAATGACCTCTTTGGCGGTGAGTGGAGAGGGGGTTTGGGCTGCGGCGGCAAGCGCGGAACTGGTCAGAAGGAACGTGCGGCGATCCATTTCGAGTTCAAGTTTATCAGCCAACAAAAAAGCGCCGGCGGGTAAGCCGGCGCTTTTTGCAGTGAGTGGAATCAGAAGCTGAAGCGAGCCAGCAACTGAAGCACGCGAGGTCCGCCCGGGTTGCCCGCGGCGGGTGAGATACCGGAGCCGAAGCCCGTTACGTTCACGAGCCGTCCGGCGGAATTGTACGGAGTGGCGTTGTTGGCCAGTCCCGGCAGACCCGTCACGATGCCGTTCGAGGTCGGATACGCGTTGAAGTTGAGAGTCGTGTTCAGACTGGTGAAGTTGGCGTGATTGAACACGTTGAACGCATCCACACGGAACTGGAAGTGGTAGCGTTCTTTCACCGCGAAGTCGCGCTGCAGGGCGACGTCGAACTGGATCAAGCCGGGGTTGTACAGCCAGTTGACGCCAGATTCCAGCCCAGTGCTGCCGGGCGACGGCGCAAAGAAACACGCGGCGTTGAGCCGGTTGAACGGATCGCTCGACCCGGTGTTCGGGTTGCAGCCCGCAACCACGCCGATACGAGCGGTTTCCGTGTTGGAGCCGGTCTGGTTCTGGCTGCCGGCGCTCGCAACGCTGAAACCGGGGGTAAACGGCATGCCGGTCCGGATCGAAGTGACGCCGGACACCTGCCAACCGTTCGTGATGGCGCGGCTCAGGAAGTTCTGCTTCCAGCCCGGGATCTGGTACACGTAGTTGAGCGCGAAGTTCTGCCGGGTGTCAAAGCTGGCCGGTCCATAATTCGCGATCTTCTGGTACTGATCCACGCGCACGGATGTCGTGTCGGTGGAAGCAGTCGTCATTGCCTTGCTCCAGGTGTAGGTCACACCGAGGAACAGGCCATTGGCCGCGCGACGGTTGAGCGCGACCTGCAGAGCGTTGTAATTCGAGGTCGACTGACTCTCATAAAGAGTGATGTTGCTGTAGCCATAGATCGGACGCAGGAAGTTCGGGCTCAACGCACTGTTCCCAAGCAGCGCCGTGGACGACAGAGTCGGATCCTGGTTCTGCGGCAGGAAATCGGCGCCGTACGGAACATAGTTCAGATTCCGGTTGTCCTGCAGGTGGCGTCCCTGCGTTCCCACGTAAGCAGTATCGAGAGCCATGCTCCACGGGAGGCGGGTCTGGATCGAGAACTGATAGTTATAGGTGGTCGGAATCTTTCCGGTCGGGTCCGCCGCAAACAACGTTGGCGGTCCGAGCAGAGCGTTGCCGGCCGAGATGTTCTGCGCGAAGCCGTAGTACAGCGTCGGCTGCACGGTTTCCGGAGGATTGCGAACGAAGTCGAAAACACGATTGCCCTGGAAGCGGTCATAGTAGATGCCGCCGCCGGTGCGGATGACCATGCGCGAATCGCCGAAAACATCCCACGCGACGCCGAAACGGGGTCCCCACTGGTTGCCGCGGTTCTTCTGCAGATACTTGCCAATGCATTTCGCCGCCTGGCAGATGCCATTGAAGGGATCGCCGCTGTTCGGGATTTCGAGGCCGATGTCGTAGGACGGCAGGTAAGTGTTCGCCACCGAGTCATAGGCGGATCTCTGTCCGGTCGCCGGGTTAGTGGCGGGCACGTACAGGCGGGGCGCTTTGGCTGCATTCCAGTCGGAGAGGATGAAGGTGGATGCCTGCAGACCGGCGTCATACTGCGGCTGGTACCAGGAGCCGCGAATACCGTAGTCCAACGTCAGGCGGGGCGTGATCTTCCAGGTGTCCTGAACATATTCTTCAATGTTCCAGTAGCGATAGAGACCGTTGATGTAAGCGCTGGACTGGTCCATCGTCTGGAATACGCCGAAGAGCATGTTCGAGTAGCCGTAACCGGTGTCGAGCGGATTGTT
>DASZUZ010000822.1:0-7579 GCA_035547415.1 Bryobacteraceae bacterium
ATCAGGCCAAAGTGTCGGATTATATGGCGCAAACAGTGTTCGCCGGGGCGGGAAAGAGCAAATAAAGCCTGTGATAGATTGGCCGCACGTTCTATGAAACTCGTTTTTGGTTCCGTACTGTTCGTGTGCGCCGCCTTTGCGGCCGACCGCGGAGAAGAGATTAAACTGTGGCCGAATGGCGCGCCCGGTTCGGAAGGCATCACCGCGCCGGAAGTTTCGAAGCCCTCCGTGGCCGCGAAGAACAGCAAGCTGCCCGGCAACTTCACCGTCACTCACTATCCGTCCATTTATGTGTTCCTGCCGCCGAAAGAGAAAGCAACGGGCGCGGCCATGGTGGTCGCTCCAGGCGGCGGACATACGCAACTCGTGATGGAGAAAGAAGGCTGGGAAGTCGCCGACTGGCTGAACGATCACGGGATTGCGGCGTTCGTTCTGAAGTACCGACTGGCCAGGGCGCCGGGTTCGAAGTACACGCTCGGTAAAGAGGTCTATGCCGATGCGGCGCGTTCCATGCGGCTCGTGCGCAGCCACGCGAAGGAATGGGGCGTCGATCCGTCGCGGCTTGGCTTCATCGGGTTTTCAGCGGGCGGCGAAGTCGCGGGCATGATCGAAACCCGGTTCGACGCGGGCAACCCCAACGCCACGGATCCCATTGAGCGCTTCAGTTCGCGACCGGATTTCAACGTTCTGGTATATCCGTTCTACCGGCCCGGATCGTTCACGCGGCCGAGCGCGCCGCCATCTCCGAACGATCCCATCACGATTGCGCCGAATTCCGAGTTCCCGATTCCGAACGATGCGCCGCCGGTGTTCATGGTGTGCGCGGACGACGATCCTTCCCACGTGGTTCCGACGGCGAAGTTTTATCTGGAACTGCAGGCGCACCATATCCCGGCGGAAATGCATATTTATGCTTACGGGACCCATGGGTTCGGGCTGCGCCCGACCAAACGGCCCGGGGCTCCCGTGGAGACCTGGCCGGACCGGCTGAAAGACTGGCTGGCAGATCGCGGCTTTTCGAAATAACCGAGCCTTAGTCCCGCGATTTTTTCCGGGTCGATCCGCGGTGCGGAAAAGCCACACCGAGGTTTGACAATATCAGCCCCCCCTCTCTATAGTTGTTAGAATCCTGGGCTGTCCGCAGCCTTCACAAGACGCGGCGCTCAGGTATCAGGGGAGCATAAAGGCTTGTCAGACAATCAAATGACCGGCGAGATCGACAACCCGGTCAGCGGCGTTGACCCGGAAGAATACCAGCATCTTCTTGAAGATTACAGCCATCTGGCGCCGCCATCTCGTCATGAGGTCCTCGAGGGGAAGGTCCTCAAGATTTCCGGCCCGGATGTCTTCATAGATGTCGGGTATAAGTCGGATGGGGTCGCTCCGCTTTCCCAGTTTCTGGACGCAGCTGGTAACGTTACGGTGCATCCGGGCGACATGGTGGAGGTTATGGTCGACGCCGGCCATAACTCGGAAGGCTACGTTCAGCTTTCGCACGAGAAAGCGGCGCGCCTGAAGGTCTGGGACAACCTCGAAAAAGCGCTGCAGGAACAGCTTACGATCTCCGGCCGGGTCTTGGGACGGGTGAAAGGCGGCTTGTCCGTCGACGTCGGGGTTCGCGCCTTCATGCCCGGTTCGCAGGTCGATGTTCGGCCCATCCGGAACGTGGAGCAGTTCATCGGTCAGGATATTCCGGTGAAGGTCGTCAAGCTGAACCGGAAGCGCGGCAACGTCGTGGTGTCGCGAAAACTGGCGGTGCAGGAAGAAGTGGAAGCCCGCAAGACGATTACGCTCGAGATGCTGCACGAGGGCGCGGTTCTCACGGGCAGCGTCAAAAATCTCACCGAGTACGGGGCATTCATCGACCTCGGCGGCATTGACGGACTGCTTCACGTGACCGACATGTCGTACGGCCGCGTGACGCACCCTTCGGAAATGCTGCACGTCGGCGACGAAATCACGGTTCAGGTGCTGAAGTACGATCCTTCGAAAGAGCGGGTCTCACTGGGCATGAAGCAGTTGCTGGCGGACCCCTGGGAAGGCGCGCCGGAGCGGTACGCGCTGCACTCGAAGGCGGTAGGCCGCGTGGTCAGCGTGACGGACTACGGGGCGTTCGTGGAACTGGAACCCGGCGTCGAGGGGCTGATTCATATCAGTGAGATGACCTGGTCGCGGCGGATGAAGCACCCTTCGAAGGTGGTCAAACCCGGTGACTCGGTCGAGTCCGTCGTGCTCGAAGTCAACCTCAAAGAACGCCGTATCTCTCTGGGCCTGAAGCAACTCGAACCGAACCCGTGGACCACGGTCGAACAGCGGTACAGCGTGGGCTCGGTCGTCGAGGGGCGGGTCCGCAACATGACGGAATTCGGCGCCTTCATCGAGATCGAAGAAGGAATCGACGGGCTGGTGCACATCTCCGATCTTTCGTGGACGAAACGCGTCAAACATCCCAGCGAAATCCTGCGAAAGGGATCGATCGTTCAAGCGGTGATCCTGGCGATCGATGCTTCCCACAAGCGGCTGTCGCTCGGCATCAAGCAGTTGCAGCCGGATGCCTGGGAGACCTGGTTCCAGAGTCATCACGTCAATGATTCGGTGCCGGGAAAGGTGCTCCGGCTGTCGGGATTCGGCGCTTTCGTGGAACTTGCCGAGGGGGTGGAGGGGTTGTGCCACTTCTCGGAAGTGCCGGGATGGTCGGGCCGCAAGTCGGAACCGCCGGCGCTCACGCCCGGTCAGGAACTCGAGTTCAAGATCATCAAGATGAACGAGGCGGAACACAAGATCGGGCTGAGCCTGAAAGCGCAGGCGGACGCGGAAGAACGTACCCGGCTGGATGAATACCAGAAGCGGGCGGCGGCCGCGAGCTCGAGTCTTGAGGACTATCTGCCTCCTCACCGGTAGAACCGGAAGTCACGTCTGAAACATTTTTCCGGACGAATACCCGACGCGCTCGATTGCAAAACAGCGCCGTTCGAGTGATACTCTTATTTCCTGTAATTGCTTCATCCTGCTGTCTTTTGGCAAAATCGGAAGGGACCAGACTGAAGTCCTGATAAGGAAAGAATAATGACTAAAGCCGATCTGATTGAAGAGGTCTCACGCGTCGTCGAGATGACCCGGAAGGAATCCGAGGTCATCGTTGAGGCGATCTTCGACAGTATCGTGCGGTCGCTGCGCGGGGGGGACAAGATCGAAATCCGCGGCTTCGGCAGCTTCCGGACGCGCCAGCGGCAGTCGCGCGTGGGGCGGAATCCGAAAACCGGCACCCGCGTCGAGGTTCCCGCGAAGAAGATCCCTTACTTCAAGCCCAGCAAGGAACTGAAGGACGTAGTCAACGACGGCGGGTCTTCATCCGAAGCCGTCTCTTCCGAAGATCTGGCGCAATAGCCTGCCCAAGTGGACTATCTCTGGAGCCCCTGGCGTTATCAATACCTGACAGCGCCGAAAAAGACAGACGGCTGCGTTTTCTGCGCCATGGCCGCACAGGACCGCGACGAGGAGAACCTGATCGTTTTCCGGGGCCAGCATAATTTCGTAGTGCTCAACCGGTTCCCCTATACGAGCGGCCACCTGATGGTGGTTCCTTATATTCACGCGGCGGAACTGGGATCGATCGATGAGAGCGCGGCTGCCGAGTTGATGACGCTCACGCGGCGTGCCGAGCGTCATCTGCGCGCGATCTACCGGCCCGAAGGGCTGAACCTCGGGATGAATATCGGCGAGAGCGCCGGCGCCGGCATCGCCAGCCACATTCACATGCACGTGCTGCCCCGCTGGCACGGCGACTCGAATTTCATGACCACTGTCGCGGAGACGCGCATTCTGCCGGAGGATCTGCACGTGACATGGCGCAGGGTCCGGGACGCGTTCGCCGACTCGCAGTGATAGAATTCCCAATTCTCTCCTATGCTGCCTGAACTGATCGCGGAATTCCTGGGCACCCTTGTGCTCATCCTCTTCGGCAACGGTGTTGTCGCCATGGTGGTGCTGTTCGGAAACGGCGTGCCGGGTGAGATCGTGCACGGCGGCTATACCAACATCACGATCGGCTGGGGCCTGGCCGTCACGATGGGGATCTATATTGCGGGCCGGATTTCGGGCGCGCATCTGAACCCGGCGGTCTCTATCGCACTGGCTGTCTATCGCGACTTTCCGTGGCGCAAAGTCGCCCCGTACATCGTGGCGCAGACGTTGGGCGCTTTCTGCGCCGCGGCGCTGGTGTACTGGAATTATCTGCCGGCGTTTCAGGCTTTCGACCCCGGTCTCGAGAAAACCGCCGGTATCTTCACGACGTTTCCGGCTTTCCCCCAGGTTCCCTTCGCGGGTCTGCTCGACCAGACCATCGGCACGGCTCTCCTGCTGATGCTGATCCTCGCCATCACGGATGAACGTAATCAGCCACCCGGCGCAAATCTGGGAGCGCTGATGGTCGGGCTCGTCGTCGTGGCCATCGGGATGGGTTTCGGCGGAATGCACGGATACGCGATTAATCCGGCGCGCGACTTCGGCCCGCGCCTGTTCACGGCCGTCGCGGGCTTCAAAAACAACGGGTTGACCGATGGATCACTCGTGTTCTGGGTTCCGATCGTTGGACCCATTGCCGGGGGAATTCTCGGTTCGGCCGCTTACGACTTCGGGATCCGACGATTCCTGCCGCGGAACTGAAGAAACGTAAATCCGTGTAAAGCAACCGGCGGCGCGGTAACGCCCGCGATAAAATTCCGTCTCTGGGCTTGAGTGGCCGCCGTTCTCGATATCGACACCGATCTGATGGTCCGCGTGCAGCGGGACGACGCGCAGAGCTTCAGTGCGCTGCTGCATCGCAATCGTGCGCTGGTCATCCAGTTTCTGGCACGGATGGTGCATAACCGGGATATCGCCGAAGAACTGGCGCAGGACGTTTTCGTTCGTGTCTATCGATCGCGGCATTCTTATGAACCCTCCGCGAAATTTTCGACATGGCTGTACCGGATTACAACCAATGTTGCCCTGAATTACTTTCGGGATCAGCGACGGCGCCTGAATAACGTGAGTCTCGACGTTCAGGAAGCCGATCACCTGCGGCGGGAGGCTCCCGACCATGCGCCGCTGGCGGAGGAGCAACTGGTGCGATCCGCGCTGGCGGAACAGATCCGGCAAGCGATCCACTCGTTGCCCCCCAAGCAGCGGGCGGCGGTGATCATGCACAAATACGACGAAATGGATTACGGACAGATCGCCCAGGTTCTCGGCTGCTCGTCTTCCGCCGTCAAGGCGCTGATGTTCCGGGCGTACGAAACACTCCGCCGCCGTCTGAAAAACCTGAGCGAATCAGGGTAATTCCGGACCGGCGGTGTTAGACTCTCTCGCATGAACAGCGCCAGCCTGTCCGCGGCGATGGCCGCAACGAACAACCTCTTCAACACGGAAGTGGTCGGAAAAGGAAACTTCGACGCGCTGAACGAAGTCTATACTCGCGACGCGCGTATTCTCCCTCCCGGAGCGCAAATCATTTCCGGGCGAGACAGCATCAGGAAATTCTGGACGGATATGGTCCAGGCGACCCATGCGAAATCCGCCGTGCTGACGTCGGTCGACGTGATGCCGTCGGAAGACGGGGCAGTGGAAATCGGGAAGGCGACCATCACGGTGCAGCCGGACGGACAACCCGAATCACAGATGGAAGCCAAGTACGTCGTGTACTGGCGACAGGAAGATGGCCGCTGGAAATGGCACGTGGATATCTGGAACGCGAGCGCGTAGCCCGCCGCGCTCAACGGTGAAAGCGTCCGACGAGCACGCCTTTGCCCAGGATGTGTCCGTCCATGGCCTTCAGCACTTCCGCGCGCGTCGCATCGGGACCGAGATCGAGTTTCGTATCGAGCGCGAACAGTTCAAACGTGTAGTGATGGTTCGGGCCCGCGGCCGGCGCGCCCGGTCCCATATATCCAACGCCGCCGCGCAGGTTCTTCGCCTGCACCGTACCGTCCGGCAACCGGGGTTCCGCGGAAACGCCTTCCGGTAATCCCTGGGAAGACCCGGGGATATTGAAGATCATCCAGTGCAGCACGTCATCGGTCTTTTTCTGAAGCGCGACGTCGGGATCGTGCAGGATCAGAACGAATGACGCAGTGTTGGCGGGAACGTTCGTCCATTCGAGCTTCGGCGATACGGGGTGCGAATCCGATTGCGTGTATTTCGACGGAATGATTCCGCCGTCTTCGAACGCGGTCGAGGTGATGGTCAGACCCGGTCTGGCGGGCGCTTTCGGCGCGCTTTGCTGAGCGAGGGCGGCGCCTGCAATGGCAATGGCAATCAGGGCTGGTAATACGTGGCTTCTCATCGGCTGTTCCTCCGAAACGGATTAGTCTATAACAACCGATGGATCCCGATCTTTTCGATCATGCGCACGGACCGAGTGAGAAGACGACCTCATACCCGTCATGCGCCTTCGCAACGAGCGATGCGGGAGAGCCTCCCGATACGGTCGGCGTCTGCGCCGCAAGATTCGCGCCGGCAGCCCTGTCATTTCATTTCGCCTTGTCTGGAGATCGGCGGAACCTGATACCCGTGGCTGGCGAGAATCTGCCGGCCTTCACCGGTCAGAAGAAAGGCGACGAAGCGGCGGGCCTGGGGCTGATTCGCGGATGCCGCCATGACGCCCAGTGACTGCCGGATCGACTGGTGCAGGCCATCGTCGACGCGGAGCGTGCGACCGGATTCCTTCAGCACCAACGAATATGCGGTGAATACGGCGTCCGCGTTGCCCGAGGCGCCGTATTGCTTCGCCATGCTGATGCTGTCCGCGTAGACGATCTTCGATTTGACTTTGTCCCAGATACCGAGATGGCGTAGCGTGTCCACGGTCGCCTGGCCGTAAGGAGCGAGCTCGGGTTTCGCAACTGCGATGACACGCACGGCAGGCGATGTCAGGTCCTCGATGCGCGAGATGCTCGCTTTGCTTTGCGGCGGAACCCACAGGGCGAGAATGCCGGTGGCATAGACCGAGCGCGTTCCCGCGAGGAGAAGCCGCTCGCGATCCAGTTGGTCGACGTGTTCCGAATCCGCCGCGGCGAAGAGATCGTACGGAGCCGAATGCTCGATCTGCTGCGTCAACTGGGCGGTCGAGCCGAAGCTGAAGACCGGACGAATGCCGGTGGCCGCCTGGAAACGGGGACCGATCTGCTGAAATACGTCCGTGAGGTTCGCAGCCGCGGCGATGGTCAGCTCACCGGGAGGATAGCCTCTGCCTGCCGCGGTGGCAACCACAAGCGCGAGAGCGATCAGCCTCATGCTCTCCACTGTAACGTATAGGAGACGATGTCTGTTTTCAGGGCGACGGGATCGAACACCGGCTGCAGGGAGAAACCCCGCATTCTATTTTGCGATTTCGCCTGGAGTGGCGCGCACGATGCGGATGTAGTCTTCGGGATTGATGAAGATCTGAGTGCCCCGGACACCCGCTGAAATCGAGATCACGTCGAAGAGAATCGCCGTTTCATCCAGGTAAACGGGGTAATCCTTGCGGCAGGCGAGAGCCGTGACGCCGCCCCGGATGTAACCGGTGAGAGGCTGTACGTCTTTGAGCGGCGCAAGTTCC
>DASZUZ010000823.1:0-1737 GCA_035547415.1 Bryobacteraceae bacterium
CGCGAAGGACACGAATTGTGGCGAGAGATGCAGGAAGCAGGCGTGATGCCGCATGCCCTCATGGTCTTCGGTCAGATGGACGAATCGCCCGGTGTCCGGTTTCGCGTTGGAATGACCGCGCAGACCTATGCGGAATATTTACGCGACACCACGGGGAAAGAAGTCCTTTTCCTGATGGACAACGTCTATCGCTTCGTTCAGGCGGGCAGTGAAATCTCCGGCCTCCTCGGGCGCATGCCCGCGACCGTGGGCTATCAGCCGACCCTGATGACCGAAGTCAGCAGCCTTGAGGACCGGATCACTTCCACCGATCGCGGAAATATTACCTCGGTTCAGGCCGTGTACGTGCCTGCCGACGATATGGCCGATCCCGCGGTGAACGCCATTCTCGCGCATCTCGATACCACCGTCATCCTGTCGCGCGCGCAGGCCGGCAAGGGAATTTACCCCGCCGTCGACCCGCTGAAATCATCCAGCAGAATGATGGACTCCCGCACGCTCGGCGAACGCCACTACAATGTGGCGCGCGCGGTCCGTGAGCAGCTTGCCCGCTACCACGAACTGGAAGACATCATCGCGATGCTTGGAATCGAGGAACTCTCGCCTTCGGATCGGCTGGTTGTCTCGCGGGCTCGTAAACTGCAGCGGTATCTGACACAGCCATTCTTCGTCGTCTCGCGCCATACCGGCTTCGCGGGCGTCTCTGTTCCTTTGTCGGGAACGATAGAGGATTGCGAGGCGCTGCTGCGAGGCGACTACGACTCTCCGGGCGAGGAGCAGTTTTATATGCGCGGCCGCCTCGAGAAAGTGCACACATGAGGACGTTTACTCTGCACCTGCAAAGCGCAACGCAGTATGAACACTTCCCGGATACCGTGAGTTTTGTTGGAAACGATCAGTCGGGAAGCTTTGGTCTGCTCGCCGGACATTCGCGATTCATGACGGCCCTCACGTTTGGGCTCGCCCGCTTCCGCACAGGCGGCGCCTGGCACTTCATCGCCTTACCCGGCGGATTGGCATGGTTCACCGGAAATCAGTTATACATCAACACCCGGCGCTATCTCCGCGGCACTGAGTATCAGCGGATTCGCGCCGCGCTGGACGAGCAGTTTGCCGCGGAGGAAGATCAACTGCGCGAGGTGAAGCGCAGCTTACAAAAGATGGAACAGGAAATGTTCCGGTGGCTGGTGGAGATCCAGCGTGGGCAACGATAACGGCCGCCGGGCGGAACGCAGAAAGCTCGCCGAGCGCGTGGATTGGCAGGCTGGACGAATCGATCGCGCGGCAAAGGAGCGGCGGACCCTTCTGGCGCAGACGCGATACCTCGGCACCATCGGAATTCTGCTCGTATTACCGATCGTCGCCGGAGCGTACTTCGGCCGATGGCTCGATGGATTCGAACCCGGCTACTCGGTGCGCTGGACCGCCGGCATGATCTTCCTCGGCGTCGTCGCGGGCGGCGTCGGCGCCTGGCTGTTTGTTCGGGAATAAGCGATGCAACTTCCCCACATTCATGAAACCGTCTGGACCACGTGGGGGGTGATGTTGTTTCTCTTCCTGCTGTGCTGGCTTTCCTCCCGACGCCTGCAGACGAATCCCGGGCCCTGGCAGACGGCGCTCGAAGGAGTCGTTTCCACCATCCGGGACGCAATCGCCGAAGTCATCCCCGAGCACGCCGATCGGATTCTCCCGTTTGTGGGCTCGCTCTGGATCTTCCTCGGGATCGCTAATCTCATC
>DASZUZ010000824.1:0-4820 GCA_035547415.1 Bryobacteraceae bacterium
ATATACCGGATGTTGATTGTCCAGTCCGCGCGCTGGCCCACCTTCGGCCGAAAGCTTTCAGGACCCGCGCTTTCCAAATGTCACGGCTCCGCGCAAGGACCGTGTAAGTTCGCCCGTCCGATCTGGCTCACTTCGATCATCGAATTTGGTTATCCTTTCCAGCACACCTGGAATCCGGCCGATGGCCTGAAGACCGAGACGTAACCCTCCCGGCGGGTGATCACGACCTCGTACGACGCCTCAGGACGGGCTTCGCAGGTGTCCGGAGCAATGGCGCAGTGGACCGGAGGCGGCGGGCTCACACGGACACTCGGCTACCGCGAGCACTTCGAAGCTATCGTCCGCGCATGGCGGCCGGTGTCAGCAGCCAGTAAGGAGGCAGAAACGCTATGATCGAAGAGATGGCGACGGTCCGCATTACAGAAGCCGAACTCGCCCGCGACATCCATGCCGTGCTGGCCAGGGTCCAGGAAGGCGTCGAGGTGATCGTGGAGCAGGACCATCGTCCCGTGGCTGTGATCCGGACGCCGCACCGAAGCGGGCGGCCTATCTCGGAGATCCTCCGGCAGGCGAAGGAACGCAACTCCACTGTGACGCTCGATCCTGACTTCGGAAAGGACCTGGAGGCGGTCATCGCCGGCCACCAGCAGCCATGGAATCCGCCGTCCTGGGAGTAGTCCTCGACTCCAGCATCGTTATTACAGCGGAGCGAAAGAGTCTTCCCGTTCCCCAACTGGTCGAAGCCATCCAGACGGCCCACGGAGAAATCGAACTCTCCCTCTCGCCGGTCACGGTGGCCGAACTGGCGCATGGGATCTACCGCGCCAGGACGCCCGAGGTGAGCCAGCGTCGCCGCGAATACATCGACGAACTGGTAAAGCTCCTGCCCCTTCATCCATCACGCTCCAGACGGCCTACCTGGTTGGGCAGATCGAGGGGCAGGAAGCAGCTAAAGGAAACACGCTGCCGTTCAATGACCTACTGATCGCCGCGGCTGCCATCGAGCAGGGGTACGCAGTCCTGACAGAAAACCTGCGCCACTTCGAGAAGATTCCCGGCGTCCAGATCCTGAAGCTGTAGCCGCAGCCCTTTTCCCTCCCCATCCACGTTCCACGGCGCCACAAACCGGCGCGCCCGTGACCGCTCCGGGCCGCTGCTCGGGTGCGACAGAACGTGAACTGGCGTCCAGTAAACACGGCTCTAAAAGAGAAGACCAGTTTTCCGTAAATGTCAGAAGGCCCCCGGGACGGCGGGTGTACCCTGATATCGGCAATGCAGTCACCAACTCCCCGGGCAATCGCGGGGACCGGTCCTGCCATCGCCCGGAGACGCGCGGGATTCAGTTCCCGGCCGTCAGAAGGAGTAGCGTTTCATGCTGTCGCGAGGCGCGGCCAAAAAGGTCACGATCTACGTGAACGAGGACACGCGGCATCACGTGGATGCGCTGTGGAGCGCCATCGTGCGCTTCCTCCGTCACAAGCACATCGCCGGCGCCACCGTGCTCCGTCCGGTCGCCGGATTCGGCGCGCACGAAGTCATTCATTCCGTCGACCAGGAGGTCCGCGCCGAGCAACTGCCGATCCGGATCGAGTTCATCGACAGCGCGGAGCGGGTGGACGAGGTGCTCCCTACCCTCTACGGCATGGTGGAAGACGGCGTCATTGAGGTGCAGGATACGAACGTCATCAAGGCCGTCACCAAAGGACGCCCCCCGGCCTCGCGGACGCCGCACGCCGAACTCCGCGGGCCGGCGAAACTGATCCGCATCTATCTCGGCGAGGCCGACCGGTTCAGCGGCGAACCTCTGTTCGAGGCGATCGTCAAACGGCTGCTGATGATGGAGGTGGCCGGAGCCACGGTTTACAAGGGAATTCTCGGGTATGGCGCGAAGCGGCACACGCACAAGGAAGCGCGCTTTCGCCTCTCGAAAGACAGTCCCATCATGATTTCCGTGGTGGACCAGCCGGACCGCGTCAACGAGATCGTGGATGCCATCGCTCCGATGATGCAGGACGGCCTTATCGTCATTTCCGACGTCGAGGTTCACCGGTTCGTGCGCGCGCTCCCTGAAGAGAAACCGGCCAATGCTTCCGCGACAACCAGCTAAGCTCCTCCGGCTGCATCTTTCCGAGCAGGACCGCTTCGAAGGCGTTCCGCTTTACGAGGCCATCGTCAGCGTCTGCCAGAAGCTGGAGATTGCCGGCATCACGGTGTTCCGGGGCGCGGAAGGTTACGGGGCGTCCGCGGAAATCCACCGCCGCCGGGTGCTCGCGCACGATCAGCCGATCGTCGTTACGGTCGTGGAAACTCCGGACAAGATGGACAGGCTGATGGCCGTGATCGGAAAGATGGTGGACACGGGCATGATCGCAATTTCGAACGTCGAGATGATTCGCGTTCAGAACCAGGACCGGCGACTGAACCCATAAACGGCGCGCGTTAAAGATTTCCGCGGCTTCCACCGATGGATCCATGGAAGCGCCGCGCCTTCGATGAAGATGTCCCGAACAGCTCGCGCCTACTGGCTCGCCGTCATCGCGTGCGGCGCCTGCATTGCGGTGGCGGCGGGTTATTCGTGGAATGCGTCAGGGGAAAACGCTCTCCGGCTGGTTCTCTATTTTGGCGCCGCAATCGCCGCATCGGGCCTGAAAATCAAGCTCCCCGGCGTGCTGGGCACTCTTTCGATGAACTATCTGTTCATCATCACGAGCCTGCTCGAACTGCAACTGGAGTCGGCCGTTCTGATCGGCCTTTCGAGCATTCTGGCGCAGATTCTGATCCGGCCGCGCGCCAGGCCAACCTGGGAACAGGTTCTTTTCAGCGCATTGTCGATCCCGATTCCGATCGCGGCGGCGTGGTGCGTTCTGCAGCTTCAGGTGATTACCGCGATCGATCCCACGCGGTGCCTCGCCCTCGTGTCCGCCTCGATGGTCTACTTCTTCCTGAATACCTGGATTGTCGCCGTGATTATCGGGCTCACCACGGACAGGGCGCCACTGGAGGTGTGGCGCGAGAATCTGATCTGGACGTCGCCGCAGTACCTGGTCGGCGGCGCGCTGGCCGGCGCATTACACCTGATCAACCGTTTCGTGCCGTGGCAGGGGCTGCTCCTGAGCGGCCCTCCTCTGTACCTCGTTTATCGTTCTTACTCGTTGTACCTGGGACGAGTCGATCAGCAGCAAGAGCATATCGCCGAAATGGCCGACCTGCACTGGCGCACGATCGAGGCGCTGGCGCTCGCGATCGAAGCCAAGGACGACACCACCGCCGCTCATCTGAAGCGCGTTCAGGTGTACGCCGTGGAAATCGCGCGGGAACTCGGGCTTTCAGCGTCCGAGATCAAGGCGGTCGAAGCGGCCGCGCTGCTTCATGACATCGGCAAGCTCGCCGTCCCCGAATACATCATTTCGAAACCCGGACGCCTGACGCCCGAAGAGTTCGAAAAGATGAAGATTCATCCGATTGTCGGAGCGGAGATTCTGGAACGCGTCAGCTTTCCGTATCCCGTGGCGCCGATCGTGCGTTCTCACCATGAGAAATACGATGGGTCCGGGTATCCCGACGGGATTCGGGGCGAAGAAATCCCGATCGGCGCCCGCATCCTGTCAGCTGTGGATTGCCTCGATGCGCTCGCCTCGGACCGGCAATACCGCCGGGCGCTGCCGCTCGAAAAGGCCATGGCGATGGTCGCCGACGAATCCGGCAAGGCTTTCGATCCCCGCGTCGTCGATCTGCTGTGCCGGCGATATAAGGATCTGGAGATCAAGGCGCGGACCGAAGTATCGGACGAGGGCAACCGGATATCGAACAATGTGAAGGTCGAGCGCGGGGCGGCCCCGGCAGCGGGCTTCGCCGAAAACGCGGCGGCGCCCCTGATGGTGCCCGAAGCGGGATTCACTCTCGCGATCGCCAACGCCAGACGAGAGGTGCAACTGCTGGTCGAGATCACGAGCGACCTCGGGAATTCCCTCAGTCTCGATGAAACGCTGGCGCTGCTCGCGGTCCGTCTGGGGAAGATGGTTCCGCACGATGCGATCGTGATCTATATCCGGCAGGATTCGAAACTGATTCCGCAGTTTGTCAAAGGCGAAAATCACCGTCTCTTCGCGAGTCTCGAAATTCCGGTCGGACAAGGTCTCTCGGGCTGGGTCGTCGAGAACAATCAGCCGATCCTGAACGGCAATCCAGCGGTCGAGCCGGGCTATCTGAACGATCCGCAGAAGATTACGACAGTGCACTCGGCAATATCCGTGCCGCTGCCGGGACAGGCGGGCGTGATCGGCGCGCTGAGCCTCTACCACCTGCGCCCGGACGCCTTCAACCAGGATCACCTGCGCGTATTGCGAGCGATCAGCCCGAAAGCCGGACTGGCGATCGAGAATTCACTCCGGTTCCAAAAGGCCAAATACGCCGCCGAAAAGGACGAACTCACGGGCCTGCTGAACGCCGGCGCACTGTTTCGCCTTCTGACGGGGGAACTGAGGGACGCGGCCGACCGCAATACGCGGGTGGCGATTATCGTTCTCGACGTGGATGGGTTTAAACAAGTGAACGACGTCTACGGCCATCTGGCCGGCAACCGGCTGCTTCAGGAGGTCGCCGCGGGCCTGCGGGATTGCTGCCGTCGAACCGACCACGTCGCCCGGCTGGGCGGCGATGAGTTCGTACTCGTCCTGCCCGACGCCGATACGAGTTCCATTACCGCTGTCCTGAGCCGCGTCGCCTCGCTCGGCCCGGAAGCCGGTATCAAGGTCTGCGGAAAGCCGCTGATTACCGTCAGTTCCGGCGTCGCGATCTATCCGGTGGACGGTCTGGATGCC
>DASZUZ010000825.1:0-3441 GCA_035547415.1 Bryobacteraceae bacterium
AGTAGCCGGTGCGCTTGTCGAACGAGGGATTGAAGCGAAGATCCGCATACGCGTACGGGATGTTGATTGCCTGACCGGACGTAAAAACGGCTCCGGCTATACCGGCCGAGTTGGGAAGACGGATTTCACCGACGGACGCGCCCATGGCAACCCGGGAGAAGAGTTCACCCGTCTTCTCATCGTTGAGGAACAGAGTGGCGCGGTCGGCCTGCAGCATCTTCGCCGCCTCGGTGACCACCTTCGCCAGCATGGTCCCCAGATCCATGTCCGCGGTTACTTCCGCCACCAGATCGAGGAAACGCAGTTCTTCCTGGCGAGCGGCGAGCATTCGCTCCATTACCTGCGCGCTACGCAGCGTCATCGCCGTCTGCGCCGTCATCGATTCGAGGAGTTCCATGTCCTCGCGGGTGAACTCCGTCCCTTTGTTGAGAACCTGGAGAACGCCGATGACTTCCTTGCCCGGGGTCACGATGGGGGCGCAAAGCAGATTGCGGGTGACAAATCCGGTGTCCGCGTCCACCGAGCGGTTGAATCGGGGGTCGGTGTAAGCGTCCGCGATGATCACGCCTTCGCCGCTCTGGAACACGTGCCCGGCGATTCCCGAATTATTCAGGAGACGGATTTCGCGAACGCCAACGCCCTGCGCGACTCGCGAATACAGCTCGTTCGTCTTTTCGTCATTGAGGAACAAAGTGCCACGCTCGGCGCCTGTTTGCTGCACGCTCACCTCGACGATGTATCGCAGAAGTTCATCGAGCGTCTCGGCGGCGGCCACCTTGGTGGCGATCTGCAGCAGAAGGCCGGTCTGCGGACCTCTTCTGCGCTGCCGGCTGGTGATTTCCGTGGGACGGGCTTTAGCCCTGCTGGCCATGTTGTTTCTCCAGTCTTTCACGGAGTTCGACAATCGCGAGCTGTAACTGCCGCATCTCGTTGCGATGCGCGGCCTGCTGATGCTGAGCGGCGTCCTCGTACCTGATTTTCTGACGCTCCATTTCGTCCCGCATAGCCTGGACCATGGCCCTGAGCTGCGCAATCTCCTCGGTTGCGCTTGCGATCGCCTGCTGGATACGCTGCTGTTCGGCAACACGCATCGCCTCCATCTGCTCGCGCATGGATGAGACGGTGTTGCGGAGTTGCTGGATCTCGTCGTTCGCGCTGACCAACGCCTGATGAGCCGAGTCCTGAGCCAGTGTCACTGTGCCTTTTTTACCACGATTGCAGGGCGCGCCCCGAAGCGCGGAGATAAGCCGAAACGCAGCTTCTGGCCTGATGTTCGAGCGGCTCGGCGGACGGAGGAGTTTCCTCTGAAAAAGAAATTCTGCCCACCGCAATGGGGTGATGATCGCGCTCCAGAGCCCAGGCGACCTCAATCACTCCATCGCGGTCGGATCTGATCATGAAACTGGTTGCGTCGGGTTCGACGCTCCGGGCGCGCTCGCAGGAACCTCGCGCATACCCGCGGTTGCAACATTCGCGCAGCGTATCGAGCGGGATCATCGCGCCCGGCTCGGCCGCGCATACGCCGCTGTGAATTTCAGTCAGAGGCAGAGGCGCGCCCGGCAGGAACAACGGACAGGGCATGCTTCTATTTTGCCAGGCCCTCGGTGAGTTCGATGCGCGTTCCCCACGGGTCGGTCAGGAAGGCGAGAGCGAGGCCGAGTTGCGGCATCCGGCGGTAGGGCGTGTCCAGTTTAACGCCGCTGTCCGTCAGCTTCTTACAGAACGCCTCGAGGTCTTTGATCTCGAATCCGATATGGTCGATGGCGCGCCCGGCGGTCGGTGCGACCGCGTCAGCCTGCGCGTAGGTGAGGTTGGCGCCGGGAATGTCGCCTGCTTCCCACTGCAGCCGCTTGCCTGGAACTGCTCCGAAGCGCTCGAAGTACCAGGCCTGAATCTCTTTGGGTTGGGGCGTATTGAAGTGGATGTGATGGAACCGCAGCGGAACGGTCGAGGACTTGTCTTCGGTCAGTTCCACCCGCACGCCATCGGGGCCTTCGATCATGATCTGGACCGCCGCCGAAGGCTTGAAGTGCTTATAACCGGCCTTGTCGACCTTCGCGTAGAACGGTTCGAGGTTGGGGACTATGAACCCTATGTGGTTGACGCTGCTGCCGGGGCTCGGGCCCTTTGGCGACGACTTCCGGAACAGGATGATCGCGCCGGGGACAGTGACTCCGGAAAGCGTGTTCTGCTCGTAGGGCTGAGCGCCGATGATTTCGGTCCAGAACGTTTTCTGAACGGCCGGATCGACGGTGTTCAGGTGAATATGTCCCATACTGACGCCTTGCGCGTTGGGCGCAGCCAGCTGGGAAAACATGGATGACGCGGCGATAAGCAGGAGTCCGGCAGCCCTGACGATGACCATAGTGGACGCTATAGTATCAATTGCGATGCCCAACAGCCGACTCGAAATTCTGAAATCCATGGTCGAACAGAAGCCGGAGGACGGCTTCAGCCGGTATGGCCTGGCGATGGAATATGTGAATACGGGAGATCTGGAGGCAGCCGTGGATGAATTTGCCGCGTTGTTGCAATTCAATCCCAATTACGCCGCGGGCTATTACCATGGAGGCCAGACGCTCGAAAAACTGGGACGCGTGGAGGATGCTCGCGAAATCTATCGCAAAGGGATTGAAGTCACCACTGCCACCGGAGACGGACACACGCGAAGCGAGTTGATCGCCGCTCTGCAGATGCTGGCCTGATTCATTCCGCCGGCCGGAAGCGGTAGTGGACGATTACATCGCTATCGACGGCATGGTCGTGCGTATGGCCCGGTTCCCAGGGAGCTGCCGCCGCGGCATCGGCGGCCAGAACTCCAAAACCGGTACCGGCTCCTTTCAGAACCTCCGTATTTTTTACTTTTCCTCGTTTGTCAATACTGACTTTGACATCGATGGTCAGGTCGGTGGACAGATTCTCCGCCATGTAGCCAGGAACTCGCGGATTGAGTGATCCGTTCGGATGTGGCGGAACGAAATCGCTGCCGGATTCCGCGTGGAAAGGCTGAAGACGTCCGAGTAGCGGCACGTGATGGACAAATTTCTTCAGGTCGGACGGAGGTTTCGGTTCGACCTGCGTGGCGACCAGCACCGTACGTTCCCGCGGCCGGGGCGACGGTATTGGGGCAAGCGGAGAAGGTTTTTGCTGTTCGGGCTGGGCGGCAGGCGCCGCGGAGGGTTGGTCGGCCGGCGCGGGTGCCCGCAACGTTTTCGGCGGCGCCTCATCTTCCTCCGGGTTCGTGACGCTGGATCTGGAAGGCGCTGTGCGCCCTGGTCTCGCGCTCGAGATCTCCGCCCGCCTGGGCGGCGAATCCAATGGCGAGCTTTTTTGTTCAGGCGCTGGCTCGGGTTCGGGAGATCGGGGGGGCGGCGATTGAGGGGGCACAGCGGCAGCCGTGAGCGGCGCTGGCTGTGGACCTTCGACGACTGCCGTAGCCGA
>DASZUZ010000826.1:0-5384 GCA_035547415.1 Bryobacteraceae bacterium
TACGGGAATAGCGAAGGCTCAACGCGCGCGCGAGCGTGCGGAGCAGCGTCGTCTTGCCAAGCCCGGGGACACCTTCAAGAAGGACATGACCGGACGACAGCAGGCAGATCAGAACGCCATCGACGACGCTCTGCTGACCGACGATCACTTTCCCGATCTCGGCGCGGACTTCGTTCAGTTTCGCGATCGCCGGACTGATCGCGGCTTCCGTTCCCATGCATTGATAATAGAGGATGAGTTGTGGGCCCAGGGCTTCCGCCCTGCGGCCAGGCTTCGGCCCGGCGCGGGATCTCGTCTCACCTGAGCGCCCCCGCCTTCCCCGGAACAACCCCGCGCACAGCCCACGCCCGCGCCGCCAGCGAAAAAGCCGCGTTCTCCGACTGCAGACCCAACCGGCGCTTCACCGCCGAACGCAAATCGTCTCTGCGTTCGGCATCCATCCTGCGAACCCACGCGCCCGCCGGCCCCTGCCCCAGAAGAAAAGGCTCCCAGTAATCCGCAAACGACCCGAACCGCATCGTTATATCCAGGGGCCGTCCGGCCACTTCCATCAGGCCGCTCTGCTTCCAGAGTTCCGCAAGCTCGCTCTCTCGGCACAGAGGCATATGCGACTCGTCAGCCTTCGCCCCGCCGGGGTCCACTGACACGGCCGCATCCCAGAACATCCGCAGCATACGCATTCCGGCCCCGTAATCCCAAACGGCCGCCGAAACCCTTCCGCCCGCGCTGGTGACTCGCCGGATCTCGCGAAGCGCTTTTGCCGGATCGGGAATGAAATTGAAAACGAGCAGCGAAAGGCTGGCCTGAAAGGTCCCGTCCGAAAAACGCATCTGCTGCGCGTCGCCCACCTCAAAGCGGACGCGGTCCGGGAAAGCGTTCCTGCTCGTCGCGAACCCGACGTATTCTTTCGACGGATCGATCCCCGACACTTCGCAGTGTTCTTTGCTTCTCGCGATGGAAAACGCCAGTGCGCCGGTGCCGGAACCGGCGTCCAGCACTCTTCCGCGCTCGGGCAACCCCGTGAAGTCCACAAGGAGGGGCGCGAGTAACCGGCTCCAGCGACCCATGAATCGTTCGTATGCCTCGGCATCGCCGAACATGCCGCGTCTCCGGTTCTGGCCGCGAAGCGCCCACGCGCCAAAGCCCGCGAGCGCGCCTCTGCGCGACAACATCCCTTCGAGTCTACGCTCAAAACCGGCTTTAATTGCCGGAATCGCCGCCGCCGCCGCCACCCACCGGCTTGCCGGTCCCGCCCGGTGTCTTTTCGGGTTGTGGTTGCGGTATCCCGTCCAGCAGGAGTTCGCAATCATAGTGAATGGAATGCGGGAGCGCGCTCTTTACTTCGATGTCCCCCATCCCGTCATTCTCGTGGAAAGTACTTCGGGATAGGCACGTCTGGGGTTCGAAAGCGACTCTGACCGCGCCCGCGCCGGTGAAGCCCGGTGGGAGTACTCCCGCGCGAAAAAAAATCGTGTCATTCGGGCTCAGGAGAATGGGTTCAGGATCCGGCATCAGGCCCTTCTCGTCATCCCAGTTCAGTGTCACGACGTGTCGTTTAGGCTGCATAAAATCCCCTTTCCATCAATTTCCCTGCTGGGCTGCCAGCAACTCGATGAATCGTCGATCGCGCTGCAGATCGGGTATGTCCGGGTCGCGCTGCAGATCGCGCAACAGATGAAGCGGGGCGGTCTGCAATAGTTCCAGCGCGCGCGTCCGGTTACCGATAGCGTCGAATAGTAGCACACTTTCGCGAATACCGGCTGCATTTTCGGGTTCCATCGCGAGAGCCTGGACGGCTTCCGATTCGGCTCGGCGTGGATCGCCCGTTCGCGCCGCGATCCATCCCAGCAGCGCTCGGGAAAACGCCGCGCGTGGATTTCCGGCGACTTCCGATTCGGCCAGCGATAGCGCCCTTCGATAGGCGCTCCGGGACTTTCCCGTCTGACCCAGTTGGCGCAGCGCATCCCCCAGATCGCTGTATTGCAAGGCGGAAGGAGCACCCGATTGCAGACTCGCCTCCAGACTTCTTGCGGAATCGGCAAACTTTCGCTCCTGGTAATAAACCACGCCCAGATTCATCAATGCCTCCGGAGCGGCGCGAAGACTCACCGCCCGCAACAATGACGTCTCGGCCTCTGCGAGCTTCCCCTGATCCATCAGGGCAAGGCCCAGATTGATATATCCCGCGGGCAGTTGCGGCGCCAGCGAAACCACGCGCCGGTATTCCTGCTCAGCCTGCGGAAAGTCTGCCCGGTATAGATAGAAGTTGCCGAAATCCAGATAAGGGCGGTAGTATCCGGGGTCCGCCTCGATAGCCTTCCGGTAAGCGGCGATCGCCTCCTCGGAATGATTGCTGTTCCCGTACGCAACCGCCAGTTGTCGCCAGGCCGCGGTATTATTCGGGCTCAATTCTGTTGCCCTGGAGTATGCCTGAATCGCTTTTTCATAAGAGCCGCGCTGCTCGTCCACCAGTCCGGCCGCGAGCAGCACGGGCAAAGAATCGGGATTGATCCGTTGCGCCTCGGCTACCGTTTGCTCCGCGCGCGTGAGCCAATCCTTGCCCCCTCCCGTCAGAAACTTATCCACTTGTGCGGCCGCGAGTTGAGAAAGGATGTCGGTCGAGTGAGGGGCGAGCGCAACGGCTTTCTCGAGTAACGGCAGTGCGGGGTCCGGATGCATGCTGTCGTCCCGCAGCAATTCCGCCCCCTGCACGTAAAATCGGTACGCCTCTGCCGATATCTCCTCTTTCGGCGCGGACCGCCTGATGTGGAAAGCGCCGGTTACGGTTCCCAGCAGCGCCTGCGCCATGATCCATTCGTCCTGCGGTGAATAGTCGGCGTTCAGTTCGCGAATGCTGCGGCCGGAAGCCAGATCGATCAGGGCTGCGTTCATATGGATTCGCGACCCGGCCGAGTTCAGCCCGACTCGCAGCGCATGTGTTGCGCCGAGCGCGGACCGCGCGTTCTCGGGCGACAACGCGCCCCGCCTTCGCAGATCCGAAGGCGAGTAGACGGTAAACTGCCGGCGCGCGCCGGACAATTGCGCCGCGATGTCCTCGCCGATTCCCGCGGCGCTCGGCACGGGAGCGCCTTCAACCGAAAACGGAAGCAGGGCGAGTTTGACCGTGTCGGCGGGCGCCGTGGCATTCCGATAGGCAATGAAACCCGTGATGGCGGCCAGCGCAATTGCCGAGGCGATGGCGAGTGAACGCCGGCCCGCCTGTGACGGAGCCAGGGCCTTCGCGAGTTCATTTGCGTCTTTGAAGCGCCGCGCCGGGTTCGGGTCGAGGCAGCGCTGGAGGATCCGGTCCCACGATGGACCTGCGGCCGGAGGCAGCCGGTTTGCCACCGCCGCCCAATCGATCGGGGCCATTTCGGCGTTTTCCGGTCTTTGCCAGAGCCGTTCTCCACTTGCCAGTTCGAACAGAACAACGCCGAGCGCAAAGATGTCGGATCTCTCGGAAATCGCCTCGCCTTTCCACAATTCCGGAGCCATATAGCCAGGCGTGCCGCACCCGGTGCGCGCTTGCGTCCCGGGAGCCTGCGCCAGACCGAAATCGGTGATCACGGCGCGAACCGAGCCGTCGATCCCGGTGGTCAGAATGATGTTATTGCTCTTGATGTCGCCATGGATCACATGATGGCGGTGCGCTTCGGCAAGTCCTTCGGCAAGCTGGCGCGCGATCGTCCGCGCTTCCCTCTTCGGTGGCGGCCCTTTGCGCAATCGGCTCGAAAGGGTCTCGCCTTCGAGATACTCCATGGTGATGAAGTCGACCGCGCCAAAACGCGTGGCCGCGTTGTGAATCTCGAAGATCCTGCAAACATTCCGATGACTGACTGCACTGGCGTTTCGGACTTCCGGGGTCAGATAAGAAGCGTACTTGGCCGGCGCGCATTTTACCGCGACGCGCCGCGTCAGCTTTTCGTCGATGGCCTCATAAACGACTCCCATCCCGCCGCGCCCCAACTCGCGCGCAATCCGGAAGCGGCCGGCCATGAGTTCGCCCGGGCTGAATTCCACACGGCCGGAGCCACCGGGAGCCTGCGCCGCGCTCTCCTGCGACAGAGTGACGGTAGGCTTCTCGGATCCAGCTTCGCTGCGGGACGGGTCCGTATACCGCAACGGGTCACCGGGAGTGGACGCCATGATGGCGAGAACATACCATAACTACCGCGCCGCCGTCTGATCATGTGGGGCCAGGGCTTCCGCCCGGCGCAAAGCAATGCACTCCGATTTGCCGCCCGCGGTCCGCTTGAAATAGGTCTATCTTCTTGGGGATATAGATTCGATACCCCTAAGAAGTCGCCGTCGCTTCAATGGAGACTTATCGACCCAGGACTGCCGGTTCAAGATTGGCCCAGCGGCGCATGCCCCCATCGAAAGAGACGAGCTTCGAGCCATGCGACAGGGCAAACGCCGCGAGCCAGGCGTCGGTCCAGACACTTCCCATCGCGGACGGAACGGTCATGAGCGACATCCAGAGTTCTTCAATTCCCGCAGGCTCGTGCGCGTAATGTACTCTGTCATCGGAGCGCAGTTCCCGGTAGACGCCGATTGCCTGCTGAGGAGTCAGAATATCGGTTCCCATCACCTTGGAGTTCGTGAGAAGCCGAAGCAGCGCCATCTGTGTCACTCGGCAGAAATAGATCGGTTGCGGCGTTTGCTGAAGCCACTCGAAAGCGATCGGATGGTGCTCGTGACGGTCGGAGCAAAGCGCAAGCCAGACGTTTACATCTGGTAACCAGCCGTTACTCTGCAAGGATTCCATCAATCTCGGCGTTCGTGAGTGAATGAAGCGATCCCGGATTCCTCGAGCGAATCAACGGCAAACGCACGCGATGCCCACGAGTCGCTTCCATTTCAAACCTGGCCATATCTTTCTCGATGGCTTCAATGGCGACGTCCTGGACGGAGGAATGGAGCTCGCGCGCCCGATTTTCAAGAGCGCTGATAACATGCGCCGGGAGTTCTATCGTCACCAGCATAATCCTATTTTCTCACTTGTAACTCGCCTGAGTTCGCCCGGCCGCACGTTGCAGATGGGTTGGATCCGCCGACCCGGCCCAGCCGAACGCACGGACGCCGCGAGGCTGATGAAGCCTTTTGCGTCTTCGAAAAAGCGATCTTTTAAGTCGCTCCGAATCAACCGCCTGAGAAAACTGCCCTCGGATCCGGCGGAAAAGAACCAGTTCGGCGGCAGAGCCGCCGTTGTCATCCCGTGTTGTGGCGCTACCGAAGGAACGTCCTTCGAAACTCCTCGAAGCGGAGGCAGCGCCGAATCAATGAGATGACTCTCGCTGGGGTTTCGAAATACGGGGTCTTACGTGGATGCATGCGATACCCCAGCGATTACATTTGGCGCAGTCCTGGCCGGGTGGCGGAGG
>DASZUZ010000827.1:0-2876 GCA_035547415.1 Bryobacteraceae bacterium
CACCGCAAATGCTTCGATCAGGCGGGGAATATTTTTCTGCGGCCGGATCGAACCCGCGTACAGCAGGAATGGATAGCGGATCTGGTACCGCTCCAGAATCCGGTGCCGCTCGCGCGCCGCGGCTTCCGGTCCGCCCGCGCGCGCATCGGAAGGCAGACGGCGCTCCATGAACTGGGGGTCCGGAGCATTATAGATAAGGCGGATCCGGCCGCGCGCGCCGGGCGCCAGATTCGTCACGTCGCGCTGTGTCGCGCCGGAAACCGCGATGATTCGGTCGGCGCGGTCCAGCCCCCGGCGCAACCGCAACACGCGAGCGGCGTGCAGCAGCCCCGTGGCATCGTCGAAAAACAGGCTGCCGAGGTCGTGGATGGTCACCACGTAAGGCTTCGGCATCAGCATCGGAACCCGGTGAAACGGAATGTGAGTGACGTCTGCCCGAAGCCCGTGCAGCAGGCGGGGCAGCGCGAGGTGGTCGAGCCGGGATGAGTCCCGGCGGTTGTAAATAACGGTCCGGAAGTTCCGCGGCAGTTCGCCGAATTGCGGTTTGTCTTCCGCGCAGCAGATCAGGTCATATTGATGACCGCAGTTCGCCTGTGCCAGAGCCTGCAGCAGATTCCGTATGTACGTGCCGACGCCGAAATCGCGGATTCGCCGTACATCGACCGCGATCTTCACGGCATTTTACGCGGAAACGGGTTCCAGACTGGGCCGCCGCTTCCAGTCGTAGAGCGGGAATCGCGACGTCAGCGCTTCGACGCGGTCCCGGACGGCAGCGATCCCCGCCTCTGACGTGACGTCATTCAGGACCGCCGCGATGCAGGATGCAACCTCGCGCATCTCGGCCTCCCGGAATCCACGCGTCGTCACCGCGGGGCTTCCCAGCCGGATGCCGCTCGGATTCAGCGGTGGGTTCACGTCGAATGGAATTGCATTCTTGTTGACGGTAATCCGGGCATGGTCGAGAGCGTTTTCCGCTTCTCTGCCGCGCACGCCTTTCGAAAACACATCGACCAGCAGCAGGTGCGTATCGGTTCCTCCCGAAACCACGCGGAATCCTTCTTCCTGCATGCCCGCCGCGAGTGTCTGCGCGTTCGCGATCACCTGACGCTGATATTCCACGAAACTCGGCTGCAGCGCCTCGAGGAAACAGACCGCCTTCGCCGCAATGACATGGACTAGCGGACCGCCCTGTACGCCGGGGAACAGGCTCTTGTCGATGGCGGGACCGTATTTCTCTTTCGCCAGAATGATGCCGGCGCGGGGGCCGCGCAGCGTCTTGTGCGTCGTCGAAGTGACAATGTCCGCGTACTGGCACGGATTCGGGTGGAGCCCCGCCGCCACCAGTCCGGAAAAGTGCGCCATGTCGACCAGCAGAATGGCGCCCACGGAATCCGCGATCTCGCGGAACTTCTGAAAATCCCACTGCCGCGGATAGGCGCTGCCGCCCGCGATAATCATCTTCGGCTTGTGCTCATCGGCGAGCTTCGCCATATGATCGAAATCGACGCGCTCGGTCTCGCGGCTGACCTGATACCCGACCACGTGGTACGTTTTGCCGGAGAAGTTCAGCTTGTGGCCGTGCGTAAGATGCCCCCCGTGCGCGAGATCGAGGCCCATAATCGTGTCGCCCGGCTGAATCACGGCCGCATAAGCGGCCTGGTTCGCCTGTGACCCGGAGTGCGGCTGCACGTTGACGTACTCTGCCCCGAACAGCTTTTTGGCGCGTTCGCGGGCGATGTTCTCGACCTCGTCCGTGACTTCGCACCCGCCGTAATACCGCTTGCCGGGATAACCTTCCGCGTATTTATTGGTGAAGACGCTGCCCGTCGCTTCGAGCACGGCTTCCGAAGTAAAGTTCTCACTGGCAATCAGCTCGAGCTGCCCGTGCTGCCGCTCGGCCTCACGCTGGACCAGCCGATAGATATCGGGGTCGACTTCGGCAAGCGGACGCGCCATCGAATTGTTCATAGGGAAATCAAATTTTATCATTTGCGGGGAACGCGATAAACTGGCGGGGCGTCTCGTGGAAACGGTGAGAATCTTGCGATTTGTGCGTCCGGTTTTATTTTTGTGTGCGGTAACAGCCTCGCAGGCAGCCGCCCAGGGTCCCTCGTGGGACAACAGCGGCAACGGACTGCTGAATGGGACGTACTATTTCCGGGAAGTCGTCTATACCGTGTCGGACAACGTCGGCAGCCTCAGCCGCGCGCTCGCCGTTTACGGCAACATCACTTTCGACGGGAACGGCGGTTACACCATCGCCAACGGACAGGTTCTCGATTCACAATCCGGCGGCTTCCCGCAATCGTTTTCCATGAGCGGAACCTATTCGATTGCGGCCAGCGGCTACGGGTTCTTTACGAACCCGCTCTCTTCGAGCGGCAGTACATACACGGTTTATGGGCTGGTTACAAATGGAATATTCGTTGGCAGCACCACCGAACATGGCTTCAACGATCTGTTCGTAGCGGCGCCCGTTTCGTCGCCCGCCGCCACCAATGCGTCTTTTCAGGGGTCTTACACGATCGATGGATTCCTGCCCGGTGGCAGCCCCGCGAACGCCGCGGACACGACGTTTCAGCTCAATCCGGACGGCGCCGGCAATCTCGGAACGGTCAGTATCTCCGGCTATTTCGGCGGCGACAGCAGCAACAAATACCTGCAGTCGTCGCCCGGCGTGAAATATTCATTCAGGGATGGCGCCGGCGTCATCACGTTCCCCAATTCCAATACCGCCAACTTCTACGCCGGTCAGGAGTACATGTACATTTCACCGGATGGCAACTTCGTGTTCGGCGGCTCGCCCAACGATTTCGACATCTTCGTCGGCGTCAAAAACACTTCGAACGTCAATTTCAGCGGCATGTACTACGAAG
>DASZUZ010000828.1:0-6437 GCA_035547415.1 Bryobacteraceae bacterium
GGTCCGGTCCGTGCAGACGCGGATTACGCCGCCGCTCGCGTGGCGAACGCGATCTACGGCGGCATGTTCGGCTCCCGGCTGGTTTCGAATATCCGGGAGGATAAAGGCTACACCTACTCACCCGGGGCGCGTCTTGCGCCGAACCGCGAGGCCGGAATCATGATGACCAGCGCGAACGTGCGCAATCCAGTAACCGGGGCCAGTTTCAATGAGATCAGTTACGAGTTGAACCGCATGGCGACCACGGCGCCCGAGGCTTCCGAGATCGAGAGCGCCAAGCGCTACATTCTCGGTTCGACGGCGCTGCAACTGCAATCGCGACAGTCGGTGACCAGAACGCTCGCCCGCCTCTGGATTGACTCGCTGCCGCCGGAAGAACTGGGGCGGCAGACGGAGAAGGTGGAGGCGGTCAAGCCTGAAGACGTACAGGCTGTCGGCAGGAAGTACTTCCCGGCGTGGCGTATGACAGTGGTTGCGGTGGGCGAAGAGAAAGTAATTAAGGACGAACTCGCGCCGTTCGGGCTGGAGTTTCAGAAGGCGCAGTAGGTGAAGTGGGCCGCGAAGTGGCGGGCTGCTGTTGGTAGGCGCGGCAGGATTCGAACCTGCGACCCTCAGCTTAGAAGGCTGATGCTCTATCCACCTGAGCTACGCGCCCGCTTTATCGATTGTAGCCTGCCGACAAAGCTTTCACTGGCGAATGCCTCGAGTTCTTTGCTGTACTCCTGAAGCCAGCCGGCATGGTGGCGATGCTTCAGATTTTCGAGCAGATGTTGCCGCCGGTTCGCCTCGACGAGCGCGTGCATCTCCAGCGCGAGTGACTGCTCCGCCGACGTGCGCTGCTTTTCGAGTTCGGCGATTTCGCGGCGGGACCGGCTGGCGTACGCGCTCCACGACTCGAACACCGATCCTGTAGCGCCTTGCGTCAGATGCAACGCGCCATTTCGGGTCTCGTTCCGCCGCGACTCGATGGCCTGCTGGATGGCGCGCAAGCGCGCCCCGGCGGCCGAGACACTCGCCTTCCCCATTTCCACCTGCGTCCCGCGCCAACGGAGAGCCTGGTCGAGCGGAAAGCGGAAAGCCTTCACGCGACCAACTCCGCGAGATTGCGCAACCGGCCGAGCGTATCGTCGACGGCCGAGACGTCGTCTGGTCCCTGCCGCAGAAACCGCATGATCTCCGCGCGGGACTTGATCGCCGAATCGAGTCTGGCATTGGCGCCGGAAACATATGCGCCCAGATTGATCAGATCTTCGGACTGGCGATAAACGGCGAGCGCCTCGCGAATCCGGCGGGCATATTCGGACTCCTCCCGCGTCATCAGTTTTGATTGCAGCCGGCTGACGGAATCAAGCACCTGGATGGCCGGGTAGTGTCCCGCGGACCCGAGTTCGCGAGCAAGCGTAATGTGCCCGTCGAGAATCGAGCGCACGGCATCGCAGATCGGCTCGTTGAAATCGTCTCCCTCGACAAGGACGGTGAAGAACGCGGTGATCGACCCGATCGCGAAATTGCCCGCGCGCTCACAGATTCGAGGCAGCAGGCTGAAAACGGACGGGGTGTAACCTTTCTGGCTGGGAGGTTCCCCGGCGGCCAGACCGATCTCGCGCTGCGCCATCGCCATCCGGGTGATGGAATCCATGACCAGCAGAACGTCTTCGCCGCGATCCCGAAAGTATTCCGCGACGGCGAGCGCGACGAAGCAGGCGCGAACGCGAAGAGGAGCCGGCTGATCGGAAGTGGCGACGATGACCACCGATCGTTTCATTCCCTCCTCGCCAAGATCGTCCTCGAGGAACTCACGAACCTCGCGATTGCGCTCGCCGATCAGCGCGATGACGTTAACGCCAGCGGAACTCGACCGTGACATGGAACCGAGCAGGGTGCTCTTACCGACGCCGCTGCCGCCGAAGATCCCGATGCGCTGCCCCTTGCCGCAGGGCAACAGACCGTCGATTACACGAATCCCGGTCTCGAGGCGTTCGGTGATCGGGCTGCGATCGAGTGGATTCGGCGGCGCGGCAAAAAGAGGTCGGGTTTCCGTCGCAAGAATGGGCGGGCCCGCATCCATGGGCGTACCGAAACCGTCGAGTACGCGGCCAAGAAGGCGCGGCGACACTTCGATCTCCGCGTCGCCTCCTCGCGCCAGAATCCGGTCGCCAAGACAAAGCCCCCCCGTGTCCTCAAGAGGCATCGAGAGAACTCGCCCATCGCGAAAGCCGATGACCTGGGCACGAACCCTCCGGCCAGCGCGCGTTCTTATTTCACAGAAGTCGCCGACCGCGGCAGCGGGTCCTTTCGATTCGATGATGAGCCCGACCAGTTCGACGACTTCGCCTTCACTGCGGACGGGCTCCAGACGATTCAGCAGCGCCGCATAACGGCTGAGATCAAGTTCAACTGCAGTGCTCATGGTTTTCGGGGCTGGGCAATGCGGTCAGTCAGACCGCGGTTGATTTCGTCAAGTTGGGCTTCGACGGAAGCGTCGAGGACGCCCTCTTCGGACCGAATGACGAAGGTTCCGAGCGGGCAACCAGGGTCGGGCTCTATATGAATGCGTCCCGCCTGATTGCCGGACAGACTTCCCTGGATCGCAGCAGCGAACTGTGGGTGAATCGTTACTCGGCAGGATTCCGAGCGGGCCAGTCGATCGAAAACAACGCGGGCGAGCGCTGTAAGCGCATTCGCGTCCACACTGAGTTCCCGATGCAGAACACGGTTCGCGATCAGGAGAGAGAGCTGCACGACCTGCTTTTCCGCCTGGATCCTCAGTTCCTGGCGCATGCCGGCGAGTTGCGCGATCGAAGCATTGACTCGCTCGAGAATCGAACCCAGTTCGGAGCGCGCCTGTTGATCGCCCTGACGGACGCCCGATTCGAATGCCTGGCGTCTGGTCGTCTCCAAATCGGCTTCCAGGCGGGAGACGCGCTCTCGCAGGAGGCGATTCTCCTGATCGACCGATGACTCTGCACGCGAGATCTGACCCAGGGGCGGTCGTGTCGATCCCGCCAGCGACCGCCAGGCAAGGGGACGAGCCCCCTCCGCTTCCCGTTGGCTGAGCACCCTAGACAACATATTGCTCCCCAACGGTCCCCTTCAGAGTAACGACACCTTCCGATTCGAGCTGCCGAATTGTCGAGATGATCTGCTGCTGAGCGGCTTCGACCTCTTTGATCCTGACCGGACCGAGAGCCTCGATATCCTCTTTCAGCATCTCTGTGGCGCGAGCCGACATAGTCGCGAAAAAATGTTCTCTGAGCTGGTCACTTGTGCCTTTCAGCGCATATGTAAGCGTTTTGCGATCGACGCGCGCAAGGATTTCCTTCAACTGGTTGACGTCGATGAGCAGCAGGTCTTCGAAAACGAACATGAGGTGCCGGATGGTCTCGACGAGATTCGGGTTGTGCTGCTCGATCACCTCGAGAATCTCCTTGCTTGTCCCTGAATCGAGACGGTTAAACATGTCGGAGACGGCCCGGACGCCACCGTAGGATTCCCGGCTGAACTCGCCGATCGCCTGCAGTTTCTGACCAATGACCGCGGCGATCTTATTGACAATTTCCGGAGAGATCTGGTCGAGACTGGCCATTCGGAGGGAGACATCCGATCTCAGCTCAGGCGGAAGAGAGACCAGCAGCGCGGCAGCCTGGGAAGCGCCGAGGTGTGAAAGGACGAGGGCAATCGTCTGGGGGTGCTCGTTGTGTATAAATTTGGCAAGCTGCTGAGGGTCGATCTTCTGCAGAATTTCGAGATTCGCGTAGTCCCCGCCCAAAGACTTCGAAAGACGGTCGATCAGCCGCCGGGCAACCTCCGGACCAAAGGCCGCCATCAGCATCTTCTTGGCATAATCGAGGCCTCCGCGCACGACGAAATCGTGCGCCATGTTCATCTGATAGAACTCTTCGAGAAGCGATTCAGCCTGTTCCGAAGAGATCGACTCGAGCCGCGCAACCTCGCGGGTAACCATCTGAACCTCGTCGTCCGAAAGTTGGCGGACCATCTCGGCGCCCGCCTTATCTCCCAGCAGGATCAGGAGCATGGCGGCCTTGCGAACGCCGGGCAATGCTTCCGGAGCATTGACGGCGGCATTCGCGATCACGATGTCCTCCGCGTGTCGATATCGGCGACCCATGTGCGAAGAACGTTGGCGGCAGTCACGGGATCTTTCTCAACCGCATCCCGGATGTGTCGCACGAGAACTTCCGTCTTCCGGGTGTTGACGGGCAGCTTGATCCGGTTGAGCGCATCCAGTTCCGATTGCGCCTGGTCAGTTGGATTCGCGCCAATCTGCTGCTGAGACTTCGCGTCCGCCACTTCACCCGGAGCGCTGCGGGGCTGCGCCGGAATTGCCGTGGCCGCGCCGTCTTCGACGCTGACATGCCGCCGGCCAGATGACCGGCGGATCAGCAGGAACGTCATCGCGAGAACGAGAAGAAGTATTGCGCATCCGCCATAGATGAGAATCGGCCGTTTAAGATCGCTTATCTGAGATGCGTTTGGGGCCGGCTGCGCAGTTCCGGGAGGCTCCGACGAGAGCGTATTCTCAAACGGCAGGGTCTCAACGGTAATCAGGTCGCCGCGGGCTTCGCTATAACCGGTGATGCCCGCAATCACATCGCGGATCCCTTTGAGCACCTCCGGAGAAGGAGGTATCACGGTCCTCCGCGCCTTCGCACCCGCGCCCTCCCACCGGACCGTCTGGTCAACCAGAACAGCGGTTGAGATCCGCTTCACGGAGCCTTTCGGGACCACGGTTTTGCGAACGGTGCGGCCGGGTTGATAAGAGACATTCTCGGTGCGGCGCGTCACGCCGGACGAACCCGCGATCGCGGTGGCCGGCGGCCGCGGCAGGTTCGAAGCAGTGCCCGGCGTGCCGCCCGCGACTCCGGAGGACGTCGCCTCTTCCGAGCTTTGCGACTGCAACAAGGCGGATTTCGACGCTTCGTAGACTTCATCGCTCTGCTCGCTGGTCGTGAAATCGCAGTCGACCGTGATACCGGCGCGAAAGCGGCCCGAGCCCAGCAGCGGCTCCAGCGCGCTGTTTACTTTCGCGAGAAGATCCGACTCGACCTGATGCCGGTAGTCCAGGTCGGCCTCCGCCATCCGGGCGTCGGTGTCGTCCCCGAAACGGGGCCGATTCAGCAACCGGCCATTGGAATCGATAATGGCTACGGACTCAGGAGCGAGGCCATCCACGGCGCTCGCGACAAGATTGGCAATTGCGGCTACGCTGGGCGACTGCAGGCGGGAGGCGCGCCGGAGCCTGAGAACGACTGTCGCCTTTGCGGGCTGGCGCGAATCGAGAAACACCGATTCTTTCGCAAAGCTGATGTGGATCCGAGCCTGCTCGATTTCGGAGAGAGTGGCCACGGTACGCTCCAGTTCCCCTTCGAGCGCGCGCCGATAGTTGACCTGTTCGGTAAAATCACTGGCGCCCAGGTTGGCCCGGTCGAACAGTTCAAAGCCGATTCGTCCAGTACGGGGCAGGCCAGCGCCAGCGAGCGCGAGGCGCGCTTCGGCGATTCTGGCGGATGGAACCAGCACCGTCGATCCGGTCTCGTCCAGTCGGTACTCAATGGCAGCCTCCCGGATCTTCTGCGTCACCGCTGACGCGTCTTCCGGCGCAAGCGATGTGTACAGCACGCGAAAATCGCTCTCGTGCCGCCAGCGCACGAACGCGAACGCAGCCGCGCAGACGAGAATTGGCGCGACCACCAGCGAGATTCGCTGTGCGTAGCTCAATGAGTTCCAGATTCGGGCGATTTGGTTCATTGCGCGGCGGTTCAGAAACTACATCGGCATTTTCATGATTTCCTGGTAGGCCGACACGAATTTATTCCGGACCTGCTGAAACAGTTCGAGCGACAGATCGGCCCGTTGGGAAGCAAGAGCGACGGTGTGGATGTCGCCTTGTCCCTTCATGAGGAGGTCGGTGGCGGCCGTTCTGGCCGATGTCTGCGCGGTTTCCACGTGGCTGATTGCCGAACCAATCGCGGCGGCGAAGCTGCCGGCCTGAGACACGTCCCGCGCCGCCGCAGACAGATTGGATAGCGTGACAGGTTTGACGTCGAAAGAGATATTCAAGACTTCCGCCTATCGAAACAGTTCCAGAGACCGGCCGATCATATCTTTGACCGCCGAGATTGCCGCAACGTCAGCCTGATAACCTCGCGACGCGCTCATCAGATTGACCATTTCTTCCGCGGGATTGATCTTCGGGAACGCTACATAACCGTTCGCGTCCGCGTCAGGATGCCCCGGAAGGTAACGGCGCTCCGGTTCACTGGCATCCACCAGAACCTGGGAGACTTTTACTCCGTCGGCTGGCCCGGACGCTAGTTCAGAGAACGTCTGCGCAAAGGATCCCTCCAGCGGAGCGCTGACAAAAATGGCGTCTTTTCGCCGATAGGGTCCTCCGCCGGGAGTTCTGGTCGTTTCAG
>DASZUZ010000829.1:0-2147 GCA_035547415.1 Bryobacteraceae bacterium
CGAGCGGCGTGCCGTTAACGTTTCCGTACAGGCTGAACATCTTTTCATAAAACGGGACCAACTGCGGCGCCGCCGCATAAACGGAGCCCGTGACCGCGTCCATTCCCCCGCGCGGAAGCTGACCGAGAACATAGCTCTGGAATGCCGCGGTCGGCACGGTGACCGTCGAAACAATCGGCAGCGCGATCCGCACCCATTCGCTGTCGAAAAAGAAAAACAACTTGTTACGCAGGATCGGTCCGCCAAGGCTGCCGCCAAAGTGGTTCACCGCGGATCGCGGCTTGTGGTTCCCTGGAGTGGAGTTCGTAAAAAAGTTCGCAGCGTTGAACTTCGATCCGTTCCACAACTCGTACAGATTTCCGTGGAATCGATTCGTTCCGGATTTGGTAACGTAATTCACCTGCGAAGCCCCGTAGCGGCCCTGATCGACCGTGTAGGAGAGCGTGTTGACCGTAACCTCCGAAATCGAATTGAGGCCGAGGACGAGATTTGTGGAAAGCCCGCTGTTCAGGTTCGTCAACGGATCGTTGGTTTCGAGCCCGTCAACGATATAGCCGTTCGAGAGCGACGGCAACCCGTTGAATTGCACGTTTCCATACCCGTTCGTGCCCCCGACGAAGTCGTTCCCGCTGCCCGCCGTATTGACGAGCGCCCCCGCGGCGAACTGCAGAGGGTACGTCATGTCACCACCGGGATTCGGGAGGTTTTCGAGAGCCGCCGCGCTCAGCGTCGTGGAAGTGTTCGGATTCTCCGGATTCACCAGTGGGGGCTCCCCGTTGACCGTGACCTCCGTTTTAGCCGAAGCTACTTTCAGCGTGAAATCGACGGTCTGCTTTTGCCCCAGACCGGCGAATACGGATTCGCTCGTTTGCGGCTCGAATCCCGGCGCCACTGCCTTGACTGAGTAAGGCCCGGGCTTCAGCTGGGGAATGCTGAACCGGCCGGCGTCATCCGTCACGGTTTGCCGGATCGCGCCATTCTCCACATTGATGGCAGTGATGCCGGCTCCCGCGATTGCCTCTCCGGCCGGATCGGTGACAGCCCCCACGATTGCACTGGTGGTTTCGCCCTGCGCGAACAGCGATGCGGCCGCGGCGAAGCAAAGCAACGTCGCCGGCCAGATGGATCGAGGCCTTACATTAAATTTAGCCAAACCTAAATTAGGCATGGCTAAATAGTAACCGAACCCGGACGGAGCCCGCAACCCGGTTGTGCGTTAGTCTTGTTTCGTGGTGGCTAAAAAATCGGGCGGCGAGATGAATCGCCGCGGGTCGTCGGAATCCGTGGACGACTACCTGAAGACGATTCTGGAACTCGGAGGCGCCGAGGACGCAGTGGTAGCGACCAACGCGCTGGCCGAACGCCTGCTGGTTCGCAGTCCTTCCGTCACGGGCATGCTGAAGAAGCTGGCGGCGCATCGCCCGCCTCTGGTGCTCTACGAAAAGCATCGCGGCGTCCGGCTGACCGCCGCGGGAAAGCGGCGCGCCTGGGAACTGGTGCGGCACCACCGCTTGCTCGAATTATTTCTGCACGACGTCCTGAAGTATTCCTGGGATGAAGTCCACGAAGAGGCCGAGCGTCTCGAACACTTCATCTCGGAACGCTTCGAGGACCGCGTGGCGGCCATCCTTGGCGATCCGGAATTTGACCCCCATGGCCATGCGATCCCCGCCAAACACGGAGCCGGCAACTACCGGAACGAAACGCCACTCTTCGATTGGCCCCTGCAGCAGCCCGCGATCATTACCAGCGTGTCCGATCGTAACGCCGCGTTTCTGCGCGACCTCGAACGCAAGCAGGTACGGCCGGGCGTGCGACTGACGGTCGAGAGCCGGACGCCAGGAGCCTCAATCGCGATCCGTCTGGGAGACAGCAAGGAAGGGATTCGTCTCGCGCGCGATCTCGCCAACTGCGTTCACGTGACAGCCGTCCCGTAAAGTAATGGCTCAGGCGGGCGTGTAAACGCCCATCCGTTCCTTCACCAGCCGCACGGTCGAATCGGCCACCGGCGTCACCGCCTCCGCGCCCGCGCGCAGCACTCCATCGAGATAACCGGGGTCGGACGTGATCTCGCGATACCGCGCCTGCAGCGGCTCCAGCTTCGAGATCACCATCTCCGCCACCTGCTTCTTCAGATCGCCGTAGCG
>DASZUZ010000830.1:0-4924 GCA_035547415.1 Bryobacteraceae bacterium
CCGCATCCGACGCGGGTTGTCGTATAGACCGTATCGCTATACAGCAGCAGGTCCGTGGGACTCGATCCGGCTGGAACAAACTTTCGTGGATCGGCCAGATCGGCGCCCGTGCCGGGATGCATCTTATGAAGCATTCCATCGCTCGACAACACGTAAAGGGGGCGCAATGGCTCGGGCGCGTCTTCGTCTTCTTCCGTGGCGCCGGGTGGGAGCGGCGGTCCGGGCGTCAGCGCCGGCGCGGCGGTCAGGATGGAAACAGCGCGCGATGGGCAGGACGATCCTTCGGTCTGAATCCCTCGCTTCCAGAACAGGCGTCCGAGATCCGCGTCCACGCTGTACACGTTGTTGTCGGAATCGGCGATATAGATCAGTTCCTTCTTGCCGCGATTCGTGACCAGGTGACCGAGAATCACCGGCGCGGTCAGGTCACGGTCCGCCGGGTTGAGTTTCAGCTTCCAGATGAGTTGCAGGTTTTTGGCGTTGGCTGTCGTGATGACTTTCTCGCGCCTCTGCCAGTTCGAGCGTTGCGAATCGCCCCCGGCATTGAGCCAGTCGGCCGCGCGCGCCACCTGCGAGGTCAATGCGACACCGCAGGCGAAAACTGCAATCGGGAGGATTCGGTTTCCGGTCGGCAAGCCAGCATTGTAGTAAATGTAGAGTTTTGCCGATACGTGCCATGGAGCGAGTCTGTTTTCTTCTGAAGGTCCGCAAGGACCGCATCGACGAATACAAGCGAAGACATCAGGAAGTCTGGGCGGAGATGCGCCAGGCGTTGTCGGAGACCGGCTGGACGAATTATTCCCTGTTTCTGCGGGATGACGGTCTGCTGGTCGGATACCTTGAAACGCCGGATTTCGAGCGGGCTCTCTCAGAGATGGCGACGCGTGACGTCAATGCCCGGTGGCAGGCGACGATGGGTCCGTTTTTCGAGGAACTGGACGGACGTCGCCCGGACCAGGGGATGATGCGGCTCGAGGAAGTATTTCACCTCGACTGAGATCAGGCCAGCAGGCGCTCGAACGCCGTGAGATCTTCGGGCATTTCCGGCGCGGTTGCGATGGCTGCGTAATAGGTGGCGCTTACTTTGCTCTTCGCGGGAGCCCAGCCATAGCTGCCACGTTCAATCATCTTCCTCCGGGGCTCCGGGACGGGCGAAACGCCGAACTCCATGCCGCGAGTCATGGTGCGGCCATTCCAGGGCGCATGCGCGCGAGCATGGTTCTCTTCCCAGATCCCGAGCCACGGGAAGTCGTTTCGCATCCATACATAGCCGAGCAGCGCGCGGGATGACGGCGACCATGCGCAGAACCAGGCCCGCTCCGATTCCGGACTCATCGCATGAGCGGAGTAGCCGGAAGAAGACGCCTCACTGGTGTAAGTGTCGGCGAGACGGGGGTCCGTCGAAGCGCGAAACCGGGTGACGCCGCGTTCAAGAAATGGCGGGCCGAGCGTGACATGCTCGGTCCAGGCGATCGGCCGGTCGCAGATCGACAGGTTTTCCACGGTTTCGTGAATCAGGGCGCGGTGGCCTTCGAGCGTGATCGTTCGTTCCACGCGCAATTGCGCGGCGGGCAGGATGCAACTCGCTCTCAGTCCTTTGTCCGCCGGCGCGAACTGCCACGGGAGCACGCCCGCTTCGCCGTGTACGGGCAAGCCGGCGGCCGCTTCCGTTTCCGAAGGCGGACCGAAAAGATCCAGGCAAAGATTGTGCCCCATGATGCCGGAGAGGAGCCGGCTCTCGGCATCGTTGCCATACTCGGGATGCTTCTCCGCCGACCATTCGCTAATTTCCATCGATGGCCACGGCGGAACCCAGAGTGGATTGACTCCATTGCTCTTTTCGACGATCTCCGCGATGTGGCCGCCTTCGACCGTAACGGTCACGCGGATCAGATCATTCTCAATCCGGACAGCTCTCCGGTGGTGAAACAGTGTCTCGATCATGGTTGGAAAGCGGGTGAAATCAGCGCGTTATTGGGGCTGCTTCGGCGCTTCGTGGATGTCGCCGACCCAGAAGTCATCGCCTTGCACATAGACGGTTCCATTGATGTGGTCGCCCGGATGCAGCTTCGCAAAGTCGTCTTTGTTGCGGATCGAGTAGTCCATCGTCATCGCCTTCATCCAGCCTTCAATGTCCTTATGTTTGATGGTTGCGGTCTGGTCGGCAGAATTGACCCGCATGATCTCTCCGTCCATCGAGTATTTCTGAATCGGGGCGGTGTTCGCTTTCTGTCCGGAGCAGGCCGTCCATGCGAAGGCGGCGAAGAGCAGGATGGCGAGAGCCAGTATTCGGCGCATACGATGCATTCACATCGTACCCTGCCGCGGCAGCCAGACCTCCACCCGGGTACCACGGCCGGGTGCGGTCGAGAGCCACAGCTTGCCGAAATGGGAACGAACAATTCCGCGGACCGCGGGCAACCCCAGGCCCCGGCCCGTGAATCTGGTCGTATAAAACGGGTCGAAAGCTCTTTCGAGGACGTCGGCTTCCATGCCGGAGCCCTGATCTTCCACCATGATTCCGAGACACTCGCCGGAGGGCGTTTCCCCTTCCTCGAAGGAACCTTTGGGCAGTTCGGGCGCGGGACCGGAACGGATCACCACGCGGACGTCGCCTTTCCCCTCGCGATAAGACTCCGCCGCATTCGAGATCAGACTGCGAAGAAGCGTCTCCATCGAGGCGCGGTCGCCTTCGAATTCGTCCGCTTCGATGGACATTGAGACGTGGATGTCCGGGGGCATCGGCCGCTCCTGCAGGACTCTGACCAGAATCTCGCGCAGCATGAGCCGGCTGTTATAGCGAGAACGGTATCCGGAAGTCGCGAGCATCATTCGAATCAGCTCGGCGGAGCGGTTGCCAGCCTCCTCGATACTCTGCAACAAGGTCGCGACGGGATGTCCCGAGGGGAGGGACTCTCGGGCGAGCGACGCATTTCCCAGAATGGAAGTGAGCAGGTTATTAAAGTCGTGCGCCATGCCGCCCGCCAGGACTCCGAGACTTTCCCACTGCCTCGCCTCGCGCAGCTTTCGGTCGATCTCCTTTCGCTCGGTGATATCGCGGGCCGCGATGTGGATCACCGTCCCGCTGGTCGTCCGCACGGCCGTGCATCCCGCCTCGACCAGCACGGTCGAGCCGTCGCGGCGTTCGAACGTGATTTCCGCCGGTGGAACGACACTGTTCAGCGATCTGGTAAGCAGGGCGCGGAGATCGGACCTGCACGGCGGGGCGGCGCAGTCGGCGAGCTGGCGTCCAGACAGCTCCTCAACTGCGTATCCCAGTTCCCGGCAGGCGGTGAGGTTGGCATACTCGATTTCTCCGGAGTCGCGAACGAGGAAAATCCAGTCGCTGACCTGGTCGCTGATCAGCCGCAGGCGGGCGGATTCCTCGGCTATGGCTGCGCTCTTTTCCCGAATCTCGCGGAGGTGCCCGAACGCAATCGCCATCACGGGACCGAGAACGGACAGCACAACCCAGCTCTGCAGGCCCGGGAAGGCGGGAAAGAAGGCGTAACTGAAAAGGGCCCCGCCGGTGATCGCGGCGAAGCCCGGGCCCGTGCCTCCCAGGAAGGCGGCCGCTGCGATAGCGGGATAAAAGAGCACGAATGGACCGGCGGTTTCGCCACTCCGCATGAGAGCGACGCGCCCGAATCCGGAAACCGCGATGAGTGCAAGAGAAAGCGCGTATCCGAACAGCGGCGGGCCATAGTGAAGCCTCGACCGGAAAATAACAGGTGTGTCCAGTTCCGCCACGTTATCGGGTCTCCATCCTGAGCGCCGCGCTCTGACTTGTGTGTACCAGAAGTACCATTGTGAATGGGCGGATGATTTTTGCGCAGTAATGCTATCAAAGGGCCGGGTTCCGGAGCAGATTCGGGAACTGGTTCTGGCAACTCCGCGCAAACCCTTGTAACCTGAGGAGTTGATGAGTAGCCCGCCAGGTGAGCCGGCCTGAGAATGCTGGTCGAATTTGAGCTGATCCAGAAAGCTCAGCAGGGTGACGCCTCCGCTTTCAATCAGGTCGTATCCGTATACCGGCGGAGAATCCTGGGTACGATTTCGCGCCTGATCGGACGTCCGGAAGACGTGGAAGACGTCGCACAGGAAGTTTTCGTGCGGCTGTACTTCTCGCTCGAGCAACTTCGGACGCCGGAGGTTTTTGAGCCGTGGCTCTACCGTCTGACGGTCAATGCCTGCTACGACTACCTTCGTAAAAGCAAGCGGCGGCTGGAATCCCGGATGGCGGATCTTTCCGACCAGCAGGTGATGATGGCGGACGCGGCAGCCGGGTCCAAAGCCCAGACGGACGAGGCGGAACGAAGACGCGTGCGCGACACCGTTAACGGGTTGCTGGCGTCTGTATCCGAGGAAGACCGGCTTCTGCTCACCATGAAAGAGGTGGAAGGCCTTTCCCTCAAAGAACTTGAGAAGATCTACGGGGTTAACGAGAATGCCCTGAAAGTGCGGCTGTTCCGCGCACGGCAGCGAGTATTAAAAAATATGAAGGGAGTAACCCGGCGTCCCTCCGCATCCGCCAAATCAGATGAGACAGGGTAATCGGTATTATGATGTCGAGGAGGCACATGGCACAGAATAAGGTCGACTGGAATGACGCCGACTACCAGCCCAGCGACTCCGATCTGCGGCTCGACGAGTTGTTTCGTTCGTACCGGGAGGCGTGCCCGGAACCCGAGACGAGCGTGAACTTCATGCCCGATCTCTGGGCGAAAATTGAGGCCCGCGAAGCCTCGACGAACCTCTTTGGCAGAATGGCCAAAGCTCTGGTAACTGCCGCGCTGGCGGCAAGCGTTATTCTCGCACTGATGGTGTCGACCCTGAATCAGGTCGATCCGGCGCCGAGCGCCACGTACATCGAGGCTCTGACGGTCGATCATGCCTCCACTCTGGAACCTTTCAATCTCGAGCG
>DASZUZ010000831.1:0-3401 GCA_035547415.1 Bryobacteraceae bacterium
CGGGCGGCCAGCTTGGCATCGCGGTTGAGCCGATGAGGCCGGAGCTCGCGGACCAGATCGGGCTGCCGCGAAACACGCAGGGCCTGATGGTGGACCAGGTGGATCCATCCGGTCCCGCGGCCGAAGCCCTGCAGCCAGGAGACGTCATCCAGCAGGTGAATCATCAGAGCGTCCGGACGGTGGACGAACTGCGTGGCGCCGTGGCGAAATCGGGCGATAAACCGGCGCTGCTGCTCGTGAACCGGAAAGGGCAGACGGTTTTCATTCCAGTCAGAACGCGGTAGGCTGGCAGGACAATGTACGGCGGCGGCGACTACTGGCTCACCCGGTTCGTGTTTCAGCGAGCGCTCGGGTTAGTCTTTCTGATCGCCTTTGTCTGCGCCGCGAATCAGTTCCGACCGCTGCTGGGGGAACACGGCCTGTTGCCTGTGCCCGCTTATGTCCGGCAGGTACCGTTTCGGGCTTCGCCGAGCCTGTTTTATCTCGCGCCGAAGGATTGGGCATTCACGGGCGCGGCATGGCTGGGAATCGCTCTCTCGTGTCTGGTCATCAGCGGGATCGCCACGCGATACACCTCATGGCTGGCGGCGCTGATCTGGGGCCTGATGTCGATCCTCTATGTCTCGTTCGTCAATGTGGGGCAGACGTTTTACGGATTCGGATGGGAATCCATTCTGCTCGAAGCGGGATTCTTTTCGATGTTTCTGGGCACCGACCGCGTCGCGCCGCAGATGGCCAATATCTGGATCCTGCGATGGCTGGAGTTTCGCGTGATGTTCGGGGCCGGGCTGATCAAACTGCGCGGCGATCCCTGCTGGCGCGACCTGACCTGCCTGAATTATCATTACGAAACCCAGCCCATGCCGAATCCGCTCAGCTGGTATTTCCATCAGGCGCCGGAGTGGACCCATCGGGCCGGCGTCGCGTTCAATCACTTCGCCGAGTTGCTGGTTCCGTTCGGATATTTCCTGCCGCAGCCGGTGGCTTCAATCGCCGGAGTCATTACGATCGTTTTCCAGGGAATGATTATGGCGAGCGGAAATCTCTCCTGGCTCAACTTCCTCACGATTGTCCTCGCCGTTCCTCTGATCGATGGCCGGTACTTCGCCTGGATTCTGCCGTGGCGGGTTCCGGAGTTGCAGGCTGCGGGCACGATCCATCGAGGAATGGTGGTGGCCCTGGCGATCCTGGTGGTCTGGCTGAGTGTCCGGCCGGTGCGGAACATGTTATCGCCGCGGCAGGTGATGAATACGAGCTTCAACCCGCTTCATCTGGTGGGCACTTATGGCGCGTTCGGCGGGATTACCAGACAACGCTACGAAGTCATCGTCGAGGGAACAGACGAATCGGCGCTCACGCCCGCGACGAAGTGGCGCGAATACGAGTTTAAAGGCAAGCCGGGCGATCCCGCGCGAATGCCGCCGCAGATCGCGCCGTACCATCTTCGTCTGGATTGGCTGATGTGGTTTGCCGCGATGGGGCAGTATTATCAGCATCCCTGGTTTGTGCATTTCGTGGCGAAGCTGCTCGAGGGCGATCAGGCGACACTGGGCCTGCTGCGAAGCAATCCGTTTCCGAATCAGCCGCCGAAATATGTTCGGGCGGAGTTATACCGGTACGCCTTTTCGACTTCCGGGGAGCAGCGCAAATCGGGACATTGGTGGCAGCGCGAACTGGTCGGCATGTGGTTTCCACCCGTTTCGCTCGATGACCCGCAGTTCCGGCGCGTGCTGGCCATGCAGGGGTGGGATTGAAGCCGGCATACGTGATCGGGTCAGGCCCGAATGGACTGACGGCGGCGATCGTGCTGGCCCGGGCCGGCGTGCGGGTGACCGTTCTCGAAGCGCAGCCGACGGTGGGAGGCGGCGCCCGTTCCGCGGAACTCACGTTGCCGGGATTCGTTCATGACGTCTGCTCGGCCGTGCATCCTCTGGCGATCAGTTCGCCGGTGTTTGCCCCGTTTCCGCTGAAAGAGCACGGACTCGAGTGGGTCCAGCCGCCCGCGCCTCTGGCGCATCCTCTGGACGGCGGGGAGTGCGTGCTGATCGATATCAACATCCGAAAGACAGCCTCGCAACTTGGCCACGATGAAGCGATGTACCGGCGGCTTGTGGCCCCTCTGACCGCCGAATGGCCGGAACTGGTTCAGGATGTTCTGGCGCCCCCGCATCTCCCTTCGCATCCGGCAACGTTCGCCCGATTCGCCGCCATGGCTCCCTGGGCCGCAAGTACCGTTGCACGCACGGTGTTTCGAACCGCGCGGGCGCGGGCGCTCTTTGCCGGCATGGCGGCGCATTCGATTCTGCCGCTGGAATCCGCGGGATCCGCGGCGTTCGGCTGGATCCTCACGCTTTCGGCGCATGCGGTAGGCTGGCCCGTCGCCCGAGGAGGCTCGCAGAAGATCGCCGATGCGCTCCGGTCTTACTTCGAATCGCTGGGAGGACAGGTGTTCGTGAATGCGCCGGTCACTTCCCTGAACGATCTGGAACGCGATGCGGTGGTTGTCGGCGACATCACGCCGCGTCAACTTGTTCGGATGGGAGCGAACCGATTGCCGGATCGATATCTGCGCGAACTGGAGAAATACCGGTACGGGCCGGGGGTATTCAAGGTCGACTGGGCTTTAGACGGTCCCATCCCGTGGACGAATGCAAATTGCCTGCAGGCGGCGACCGTGCACGTGGGTGGAACCTTTGAGGAAATCGCGGAATCGGAGCGAGCGGCGTGGCGCGGACGAATTGTTGACCGGCCCTTCGTTCTGCTGGCGCAGCAGAGCTTGTTCGATCGCTCCCGCGCTCCGGAGGGCAAGCACACGGCCTGGGCCTACTGCCACGTACCCAACGGATCCCGCGACGATATGACAGCTCGCATCGAAGCGCAGGTGGAGAGGTTCGCGCCCGGATTCCGTTCGAGGATTCTGGCGCGACACACGATGAATACGGCCGAGATGGAACAGCGCAACGCGAACCTCGTCGGCGGCGATATCAACGGCGGCGCCGCGGACATGCGGCAACTGTTTACGCGCCCGACGGCGTCCAACTACCGGACGCCCGATCCGGGAGTGTACCTCTGTTCCGCTTCCACGCCGCCGGGCGGGGGCGTACACGGGATGTGCGGGTATTATGGGGCGAAGTCCGCGCTGCGAAATGCCTTCGGGCTCAGCTGACGGCTTCCTCTCTTCATGAAAACCGAATTCCGAAAGGCCGTGTTGCCGCGGGAAGTGCGAAGTCTGATGGCGTTCGACCGGCGCATCTTCCCCAAGTCCGATTGCTTTCCGGCGGACTACTGGCTGGCCTGCGAATCCTGGTGGATGCTGGCCAGCGGCAGGAGAGTCGGTTGCTGCGCTTTCGAGAAAGGGAAAAAGTCCCTGTACATCAGCACGACCGGAATTCTGCCGAAGT
>DASZUZ010000832.1:0-10307 GCA_035547415.1 Bryobacteraceae bacterium
TATTTGGTGTCCTGCTGATCGGACTGGGTTTCCAGTTGCGCTCGCGGGTTATTCATGCGGGTGGAGGAGCGGCGGGAACGCCGCTGCACCCGCGGCCTGTTCATTGACGCGGTCCCTGGCTCCGGCGCGATGCGAAAAATCGTTACGCTTTACATTTCCGCGGGAAAATGACGGTGGCGGGCGGAGACTCGAGCATCCTTCGAGTGACCGGGACTGCCACGGGGTGCGTGGTCACCACCCTTATCGGCTCCGCTGGCGTCGAGTGCGACCTGAAATCTTCGGGGGATGCGCTCGCTTTTCTGGAGTCGACGCTGCGCGTCACGGGGCCGGAGCAGTTTGTGGAAGATGGCGCCATCAGTTTCGGCGATGACAACGAGCATGAACTGCAGTTCAGTACGCCCCGTCCGGGTCATCTGCTGGCCAGCCCTGAAGCGGGTTCGATGAGCGGGACATGCCGGTGGGAGATCGCCGGAGGCAAGGGGCAGTTCGCCGGCGCTCGCGGATTTATCGCTTCGAACTTCACGCTGGACGGCGGCGGCGATCTCGACGAACTGCACTGCGGATTGATTTACATTCCCGAGGGGAAACGCGAGACCGGTTTCGATTCCGGACAACTCTGACCGGATTCGGACGCCGTGGTTCGCGCAAGTTGTTGATCGCGCGTGGCCGGCGCGTGGTCTCCGGCGTGCCACTCCGGTAGCCATGCGCGATTTCCGTTTCGCCCTGCAGATTCTGCGAAGGAGTCCCGGATTTGCCATGGCGGCGGTGTGCGTCATGGCTCTCGGTATCGGGGCCAACACGGCGGTATTCAGCGCCGTGTACGCGGTGCTTCTCAAACCTCTCGGATATCGGGACCCCTCCCGTCTGGTCGTCACGCTGCATGATGGCCGGTTTCCGGTATCTCCCGCCGATTTTCTCGATTATCGGAAGCAGTCTACCGCTTTCGAGGCGATCGGAGCCGCGCAATCGGGCAGCGGCTCGCTCCCCGCCGGCAATCACTCGGAAATTGTGCCCGGTCTCCGGATCACCGCGAATATCATCCCTCTACTCGGTGTGCAGCCGATTCTGGGCCGCAGCTTTTCCGCGGCTGAAGAAAAGGACAACGTTGTCCTGATCAGCTACGGCCTGTGGCAGCGCAAGTTCGGCGCGGATCCGGGGATTGCCGGTCGGACGATCCTGCTCGATGGCAAACCAACCGTCGTCACCGGCGTGATGCCGGCGGATTTCCAATTCGCGCCATTCTGGGTAACGAACGCCGAGATGTGGCGGCCCTTCGATGTGGCGCGCCGGGCAGAAGACCGCTCGGGGCGGTCGCTGCGTGTTTTCGCGAGGCTGCGCCCCGGCGTTTCGATCGAACAGGCGCAGACGCAGATGAGCACAATCGCGGCGCGGCTTGCGACCGCGCATCCCGACACCAATGCCGGGCTTGGCATCTCGGTGGTTTCGCTTACCGAAAAGGTCGTGGGGCCGATCCGACCCACGCTGCTCCTGCTTCTCGGGACCGCAGGCTTCGTCCTGATCATCGCCTGCGCTGATATCGCTAACCTTCTGCTCGCGCGCGCCGCGGGCCGGCGGAAAGAGATCGCGACCCGGATCGCGCTCGGCGCGACGCGCTTTCAACTGGTGCGGCAACTCAGCGTTGAGAGCCTGCTGTTGTCGGCGATGGGCGGTGTTCTCGGGGTAGCGCTGGCACGCTACGGGCTTGAACTGCTTCGCGCCGCGCTGCCGGAAGCGGGGATTCCCCGGCAGACCGAAATCGCGCTCGATGGCGCCGTGCTCCTCTTTGCGCTCGGGGTCTCTGTCGTCTCCGGACTGATCGCAGGGGTGATCCCGGCGTTGCAGGCTTCGCGGGTTGACGTGAACGAAACGCTGAAAGAAGGGGGCCGCAGTGTTTCCGACAGCCGCGGCATGCGGCGAACGCAGCGGGTGCTCGTCACCGCGCAGGTGGCGCTGGCTCTGGTCCTGCTGATGTGCGCGGGGCTGCTCCTGCGGAGCCTCCGCAATCTGAATTCCGTGAATGCCGGGTTCAATCCGCACCGGCTGGTGACGTTCGAAATGAATCCTCCCGCGGAAACCTGGGGCGACTCCGCGAGACGCGAAGCGTTGTTCCAGAAAACCGCCCTGAGCCTCGCGGGCATCCCCGGAGTGGAATCGGTGAGCGCGATCAATCACATTCCCATAGGCGGGGATGTCTGGACCTATAACTATGAGGTCGTGGGCCGACCCGTGCCCCTGCCCGGACACGAGTTCGGCGCCGTGTACCGGGTCATCCGGCCGAACTACTTCGCCACGATGCAGACGCCACTGGCGCGGGGCCGCGACATCACTCCGCACGATGACGAGCACGCGCCACCGGTGGTGATCATCAACGAAGCTCTTGCCCGCCGGCAGTGGCCCTCCGGCGATCCGATCGGCCAACGCATCCGGCTGCCTGAGCGCAACGCGAAGCCCGTGGAACTGACAATCATCGGAGTGGCGAAAGATGTCCGCCAGTCCGACTGGACCGGGCCGGCGGCGGAAGAGATGTATTTCCCTTACGCGCAGCGGCTGACGGCGCTCGGTTCAAATGCTCAGACATTTGTGATCCGCACCCGGAACTCGCCCGACGCAGTCGCCGCCAGCATCGAGCGGAACGATATCGGGATCGACGCCGATGTGCCGATCTCGCCATTGCGGACGATGGATCAGATCATTTCCGACAAGCTGTGGCGATCGCGTGTTTCAACGATGCTGCTGTCCGGTTTTGCCGCGATTGCGCTTCTGCTTGCGGCGGCGGGGATCTACAGCGTGATCTCGTACACCGTTCGCCGCCGCACGCACGAACTGGGAATCAGAATGGCGCTCGGGGCCTCGCGGGGCTCTGTGCTGCGGATGGTCTATCGCGAGAGCTTCGGGCCTGTTCTGGCGGGGATCGGCATGGGCGCCGCGGGCTCATTCGCGGCGGTGCAATCTTTGCGATCGCTGCTTTACAACGTGGGGCCGGCGGACCCGGTGACGTTCGTGCTCGTCGTCATTTGCCTGATCACGGCGTGCGCGGCCGCGATCTCGTGGCCTGCGTGGCGCGCAGTCCGGTTCGATCCTTTGCGGGCGTTACGTGACCTGTAGCTCGCTGCTTCAGGTCACGCCGTCCTGATAAGCGCGCTTCACCAGATCGCCGAGCGAGTCCGCCGCCAGACGTGTCATGATGTTGGCCCTGTGGCTCTCCACCGTGCGAACACTCATGCGGAGAGCGACGGCGATCTCCTTATTGCTGAGCCCCCGGGCGAGCAGACGCAATACTTCGATTTCGCGCGGCGTCAGCAGGTATTGCACGGGGATGCGCTCTCCGGCATCGAGCTGAGAGACGGGCCGCGAGGCGGAGTCGGACGCGAAGAAGGGCTCACCGGCAAGCATTCGCTCGACAGCCCGCACCAGTTTCTCAGGCGCTTCGTTCTTGGCGAGAAAAGCGGCCGCTCCGGCACGGCGGATCTGGCGCATCACCGGCTCGGCCGTGTGAACCGTCAGTACCAGAATCCTGATTTCGGGCAACCGGGCCACGAGCTGCTCCGTGACGATCAGACCGTTCGGTTCGGGCATGGAGAGGTCGATGATGGCCACGTCGGGACGAAGGGAAGTCCCCAATTCCACAGCCTGATGACCGTTCTCGGCCTGACCCACGATTTCCCAGTCCGGGTGCGCTTCGGTCAGAATGCTGACCAGACCGTCCCGCACCAGTTCGAAATCGTCGGCCAGAAGGATTCGAACGACACTCATGACGCAGGACTCTCGTTGGGAAGCGAGAGACGAGAGACGACGCCGTCCTGTTCCACGATGGTTTCGAGGCGGCCGCCCGCTACCCGGCATCGCGCGCGAATGAGCGGTGACGCGAAAATCTGGCGGACCGCTTCGTTTTCCCGGTCAGCGCATGAAAACTCCAGAACGACTCTGTTTCCGGCGCCGGCCAGACGGATGAACGTCTTTGCGCCCCGGGAATGCCGGATCGCCCGGGTTGCCCACTCCTGTACTACGGGAAGCAATACGCGCTTCGCGGCGTCTCCGGGATGGCCCGGCCCATATTCGGACACGAACGCGATATCCAGACCCGCGTCGTCCCGCAGATAGGCTGCCAGCAGTTCAATGCCCTCGGCGACAGCAAAGGATTCCAGCCCCGCCGGCGCCAGCACATAGCTAACGACGCGGAGATCGCGGCAACTGCGATTGACCAGATCGAGAGCGCGGCGAAGGTCTTCGCTTTCGCCGGCGCCGGGCGCGCGTTGCATTTTGCCGAGCGTCAGCGCGAGTACCACCAGATGCTGTGAGACTGTGTCGTGCAGATGACGCGACAACCTGGTTCGTTCGCTGGAATGGGCGTCGAGCAGTGACTCCGGAGAGTCGTCGGCTTCGAGACGAATTTCTCCGCGTGTTCCTTCGTCCGTTCTGACGTAATCGATGCGCGCCGGGCGTTGTTCGCCGCCGGCCGTTCGGATGTCGCAATGGCGCGTCGCCATGAGAAGGGCCCCTGCCGGGGGAGTCAGCGTATTCGCGCTGTCATCCGTCATCCCGCCTCCCGTTAGTGCCTGGAATCCCTCGTCAAAACCGGTAATAGCGCCCTGAGAATCGAAGGACACGTATCCGTATGAAGGCGATTCGCCAGTCTGCCCCTCAGGGACCGCAATGTTCAGACGCGAAGCGGAATCCGTGTTCACCAGAGAAAAATCCATGTACATCCGCGCTGCCCGATCGCATACTGCTCAAACGCACGATCGGAAGTGAGACTGGCTGTCTGCTGCCATGTTACAGGAAAGAGGTCAGCGACAGATTTGCCCCGTCGTTATTTGCCTATACAAAACGTAGAAAATATCCGATTGAGAATATCGTCCGCGGTAGTTGCGCCGGTGATAGCGTCCAGTGGCTCCAGCGCGCAATAGAAATCGAGGAGCAAAAGCTCGTGCGGAAGTCCCGCGGCAGCGGAATTTCTCGCCTTTTCCAGCATAGCGCAGGCTTCGCGGAGCAGGTTTTCCTGGCGAAGGCTGGTGATGAATCCGCCGTGGAGTTCCAGTTCTCCGCGCGGGGCGAGGAGATCCAGGGCGGCATGTCGCAACTCCCCGATGCCTTCGCCCGTCAACGCGGAGACGGAAAGCTGGCCGGCTTCCGGAGCGAAGGAAGGAAGATCGCATTTGTTCGGAACCGCGAGAAACTTCCCCTGCTCGCGCGCTTTCGCAATCAGCCGCTTCTCCTCGTCCGAGGGTGCGGCGGTTCCATCGGTCACGACGATCGTCAGATCCGCGTCCGACATGGCCTGGAAGCTTCGCTCGATGCCGAGTTTCTCGATGATCTCGCCGGTTTCCCGAATGCCGGCCGTATCCACCAGCCGGACCGGGATGCCCGCGAACTCCGCGGTTTCGGAGACGAGATCGCGCGTTGTGCCGGGAATATCGGTGACGATTGCGCGGTCCTGCTCGAGCAGCCGATTGAAAAGGCTGCTTTTCCCGGCATTGGGCTGTCCGACGATGGCGAGCGAAAAGCCGGTGCGGACCAGATTGCCGTAGATGAAGCTGCGCGCGAGCGCTTCGGTCTGCGCGAGGATCGGGTCCAGTCGGCGCAGGATTTCGGAGGTAGGGGCGACGCTGATGTCGTCCTCCGCGAAATCGATGCCCGCTTCGAGAAGTGCAATCAACTCGACGAGCTGCGCTTTGATCGGCGCCAGCCGCCGTGAAACGGAACCCTGTGTCTGCTGGGCGGCGATGCGGGCCTGATAAAGAGTTGTGGCATCGATCAGATCGCGGACCGCTTCGGCGCGCGGCAGATCGATGCGCCCGTTCAGGAAGGCTCGCAATGTGAATTCGCCCGGTTCCGCGAGCCGCGCTCCGGCGCGCATGGCCCGGTCGAGACAATGCCGGAGAACGACCGGCGCTCCGTGGCACGAGACCTCGACCACGTCCTCGGCGGTATAGGAGCGGGGCGCCTGGAAGTATGTGACAACCACCTGGTCGACGATTTGTCCGTCAACGTCGAGCAGGTCGCCCAACGACGCCGTCCAGGGGCGAAGTTCGGACCTGAGATCGATCAGGGTCGTCGCGATCTCCGTCGATCGGGGACCCGAGATGCGCACAATGCCGATACCGCCTCGGCCCGGCGGCGTGGAGATCGCCGCTATGGTGTCGTGAATATTCAGGGCGTAACCTGCCGGAAGGATTCCATCAACGTATATATCTACGATAGTGAATGACGCGCGGAGATGCTTCTCCGATCACTCGTGCTTCCGATCGGCGTTTTCCTGAGGGTGCGGGCCGGTCCTGGCACGTCTGACGCGCCCGCAGGCACCCGAGCCGGTTAGTCATTTAAAGAAGGCGTCATGCCGCGCCCCGGGTCCGGCAACGACATTTATCTGAAAGCCGTCAGGAGAAAGGTCCGGAGCCCGAATAACTTTTCCCTGTAACTGCGCGCCTTAGCCACTTTGAGGGTTCTCGGCGGCGCGTTCAGTCATCCGTTAGACTTAAATGCAAGTGAGTGCTTGCTCGCGCGCGCCCGTTCTTTTCCGGAGTCCTTAAACCGTGTGGATCGTTAAACTTGCGTTACGCCGACCATACACCTTCGTGGTGATGGCGGTTCTGATCGCGGTTCTCGGTGGCCTCGCCATCGAGGAAATGCCGAAAGACATCTTTCCGTATATCGACATCCCCGTTCTCAGCGTTATCTGGACTTACAACGGTATCTCGCCGGACGAGATGTCGTCCCGCATCACGACCGTTTTCGAGCGCGGTCTTACGAGCACCGTCAACGACATCGAGCATATCGAGTCGTCTTCGTATAACGGCGTGTCCGTTATACGCATCTTCTTTCAGCCCAACGTGAAGATCGACCTTGCGATCGCGCAGGTCGTCGCCGTGTGCCAGCCGATCCAGCGCATCCTGCCGCCGGGCATTTTTCCGCCGGGCGTGATCAAATTCGACGCGTCCAGTGTCCCGATCCTCCAGCTCAGTCTCAGCAGCAAGACTCTCAGCGAACAGCAGTTATTCGATCTTGGCGCCAACTTTATCCGCACCCAGCTCGCAACGATTCAGGGCGCGACCATCCCTCCGCCCTATGGCGGCAAGCAGCGGTCGATCATGGTGGACATCGATCCGGCCTCCATGTACGCGCGGGGGCTTTCGGCGACGGACATCTCGAACGCGCTCAACACTCAGAATCTGATCCTGCCTTCCGGCACCGCCAAGATGGGTGACCGTGAGTACTTTATCCATCTGAACAGCAGTCCCACGACCGTGGAAGGCGTCAATGACCTTCCTGTCAAATCGATGAACGGCGCGGTCGTTTATATGCGTGACGTCGCTCAGGTTCGCGACGGCTTCCAGGTGCAGAGCAATATTGTCCGGGAAGACGGCCGCCGCTCCGCCCTGATGACGGTCATCAAGAACGGACAGGCTTCCACGCTCGACATCGTGAACGGAATCAAGCGGACGCTTCCGAAGGTCATGGCCGGAATGCCCGCGTCCCTGAGTGTGCGGCCCCTGTTCGACCAGAGCCTCTTCGTGAGCGCGGCGATCAATGGCGTGGTGCGCGAAGGGCTGATCGCGGCGGGCCTCACGGCGCTGATGATTCTGCTCTTCCTGGGCAGTTGGCGCAGCACGATCATCGTCTGCACTTCCATTCCACTATCGATTCTCACGGCCTGTATCATTCTTTGGGCCATGGGCCACACGATCAACGTCATGACGCTTGGCGGGATGGCGCTGGCGGTCGGCATCCTTGTCGATGACGCGACGGTCGAAATCGAGAACGTTCACCGCAACATGGGAATGGCGAAGCCGCTGACGCGCGCCATTCTCGACGGAGCGCAGCAGATCGCCCTGCCCGCGTTTGTCTCCACGCTGGCCATCTGTATCGTCTTTATCCCCGTACTGCTGCTGACCGGCCCTGCCAAGTTTCTTTTCACTCCGCTGGCGCTGGCCGTTGTGTTCGCGATGATGATGTCGTACTTCCTGACGCGAACGCTGGTCCCGACCATGGTGCATTACATGCTGCGGTCCGAAGTCGAGATCTACGCAAATGGCGAAGAGGGACTGGAGCACGCCGAAGGGTTTGTCTGGAAGATACACCATGCGTTCAACCGGCAGTTCGAGAAGATGCGCGCGAAGTACCGGCGCGCCCTGGGCTGGTGCCTGCACCATCGCGCGCGCGTGGCGATCGTCTACGGAATCTTCGTGCTTGTTTCGCTTGGCATGATCGTCATCGTCGGCACGGATTTCTTCCCGTACATCGATTCGGGTCAGCTTCGTCTGCACGTTCGCGCGCCGGAAGGGACGAGGATCGAGCAGACCGAAAGGATCTTCGGCGATGTGGAAGATACGATCCGCAAGACGCTCGATCCCGGCGAAGTCACGGGGATCACTGACAACATCGGTCTGCCGAACGCCTCGTTCGCGCTGGCATGGGGCGACTCGGCGACGGTGGGCGCCGCCGATGGCGAAATCCTGATTTCGCTGAACCGGGAACATCACCGGCCGACCACCGAAGTGCAGCGTATCTTGCGGCGCGCCCTGCGGCAGCGGTTTCCGGACGAGGTCTTCTTTTTTCAGGCCGCCAACATTACAAACCAGATCCTGAATTTCGGAATTCCCGCGCCGGTCGACGTGCAGATTGTGACGCGCGATGCAGCCGCCGGCTATAAGCTGGCATCGGAACTCGAGCGCCGGATCGCGGTGGTCCCGGGCGCGGTGGATGTTCACATCAATCAGCAGGTACATACGCCGCAGATTGAAATTGCGGTCGATCGCAGCAAGGCCAATCAGGCGGGGCTCACGCAGCGCGACGTCGCCAACAGCACCCTGATTTCGCTCAGTTCCAGTGGACAAACCGCGCCGAACCAGTGGCTGAATCCGGTGAACGGAGTGAACTACCAGGTGGCGGTTCAGACGCCGCAGTTCAAAGTCGATTCGCTCGACGCTCTCAAGCGCACGCCAATTACAGGCGTGAACGCTTCGACGCCGCAGCTTCTGGATAACCTGATCAGCGACGTTCACCGGTCGCTCACCACCTCTCTCGTCAACCACTACAACGTTCAGCCTGTGTTCGATGTGTATGCCAACGTCGATCAGCGGGACCTGGGGGGCGTTGCGAGCGACATCCAGAAGATCATTAACGAGACACAGCTTCCGAAGGCGGCGTCCATCGTGATGCGCGGCCAGGCGGACACGATGAAGACCTCCTTCCGCCGGCTGGGATTCGGCGTGCTGTTTGCGATCCTGCTGGTCTATTTGCTCATGGTGGTGAATTTCCAGTCCTGGCTGGATCCGTTCATCATTCTGACGGCCCTGCCCGGAGCGTTCGCCGGTATCCTCTGGATGCTGTTCGCGACCCAGACGACCGTGAATGTGCCGTCGCTGATGGGCGCCATCATGGCGATCGGCGTCGCCACCGCGAACAGCATCCTGCTCGTGACGTTTGCCAACGACGAACGCCATGAGGGGAAAGATGAAATCGAAGCGGCGCTTTCGGCCGGTTACACCCGTATCCGTCCCGTGCTGATGACCGCGCTCGCCATGATTATCGGCATGCTGCCGATGTCCCTGGGAATGGGAGAAGGCGGCGAGCAGAACGCACCACTCGGGCGGGCCGTTATCGGTGGGCTGATCTTCGCGACCTTCAGTACGTTATTCTTTGTTCCGATCGTCTATAGTTTTCTGCGCAGGAAGCCGCCGGTTAACCAGGATGAACTGATCGAGCACGAAGCGCACGAGGAACTTGTGACGAAGCATGTGGGACAGGCGCTTTCGCCTGCCGGGTCCAATACGAAATGAGCCAGCTTAAGGAAGAGTCTCTCCCCCAAAGCGCGACGGGCGCCGAACCGCCGCATCCGCACCATATCCCGGCGGGTAAGGTCTTGCTTGTCATTCTGCTGCTGGCCGCCATCGTCGGCGCCGTGGCTGTTGCCGGCTATCTGCCGCGGAAACAGCAGCAGGAAGCTGCCCGCGCCGCCGCGCAGGAAGAGAAAACGACGCTGCCGAAGGTGACTGCCGCGCGGGTCCGCCGCGCTCCGGCAGACACGGACGTCGTCCTCCCCGGCAATCTCTCGGCTCTGACTGAAGCCTCGATTTATGCCCGGGCCGCCGGGTACGTGAAGAAGCGTTATGTGGATATCGGCGATCGTGTTCGGGAAGGCCAGTTGATGGCGGAGATCGACGCGCCCGAACTCGATCAGCAGGTGGCGCAGGCGCGCGCCGCGGTTTCCCAGGCGCAGCAGCAACTCGGACAAACCCGCGCGGCGCTCGTGCAGGCAGAATCGCAGCGCGATCTCGCGAAGGTAACGGCGGAACGCTATAACCACC
>DASZUZ010000833.1:0-4425 GCA_035547415.1 Bryobacteraceae bacterium
CGTAGCCGCCCCGGATCGTTGTCTTCGGCTGAACGTTCCACGCGAAGCCGATGCGCGGCGAAAATTTGTCGGCATTGGGATGGGTGGCTTCGGTCCCGGCGCCGTTCACGCCCGCATACTGGATGACGCCGTTCGCGGCGATGCCGGAGACCTGGCTCTGCACAACATTGGGCGCCGTTCTGTCGAAGTTGACGATGAGGCTGTTCAGCGACGATTCGAGGCCCGTCTCGTATTCGTAGCGCAGTCCCAGGTTCAGCGTGAGCTTCGCGTTCAGCCGGAAATCGTCATGCACGAAGAAGCCGTAATAGGTGACGTGATTTTCGATCGGAAGCGAAGTCGTTACGCTTCCCGATGCCGGAAAGCCGAGCAGCAGGCTGGCAAGGCTGGCGCCGGTTCCGGCCACGGTGGAAGTCGCGGACGCGCTCGTAAACGCCTGGCTGAAGGAGAACGCCCCGGGCGTGACCGTCTGGATGCCGGAATCGTGGATGATGCGATAGTCCATGCCGGCCTTGAGATTGTGCCGGCCTTTGAATTTCGACACCGTGCCGGAGAAACTGCGCGAATAGAAATTCGACTGGTTGAATCCGCCACCGCCGAAGCTGCTGATGTCGCCGGACATCGAGAGCGAGGGAAACGCGTCGTACGGGAGCTGGGATACATAGGATTTCGGGAATCCCAGCGCGGTCAGATCGATGCCTTCGCTCGCCAGTTGGTAAGTCTTGTTCGGGAACCGGTTGAACCCGAAGCGCAGAAAGACCACCGTTGTGGGGCCGAGCGTCAGCGTCGTGTTGGCCTGCGTGGCATCCACATGACGCACGAGGAGACTTTGGCCCGGGGTCGCCGGATTGCCGTAGCCGAACCAGGCGTTTGACTGTTCGCGGCTGCCGTAATGCAGGTAGGACGCGCTGGCGCGCCACCAGGAAGTGAGTACCTGATCCAGCTTTGAAGTGACCTGGTCGGCGCGATCGTAGATGAGGGCGGTCGAATTGTAATTGGACGCTCCGAAGTACGGCGTGGCGGCATTCGGCGCGGGGTAAAAGGAAGCCAGCGCCAGGCCGACGGGATTCAACATGCTCGTCGGGATCACGTTGCCCGTGAACGGAACGCGGCCGGTGGCGGTGGGATTGTAGATCTGCTGCAACTTGCCGCCCGACGTGGAGCTTTGGGAGAAATCGCCTTTCTTTTCGAGCGCGGTGGGAACGGAGAGCTGCGATGTGGCGGCTTCGCTCTGCCGGTATCCTTCGCCGGTCACCCAGAAGAATGTCTTGTTGCGGCCGTTATAGATTTTCGGAATGACAATCGGGCCGCCGATCGCGCCGCCGTAGTTGTAGAAAGGCTGGCTGGCGACCGGTTGCTTCAGATTTCCGCTCGCATCGCGTCCCGCGGCGTTGGCGAAATAGGTGTTGGCGAGCCAGGACTGGATCCAGGTGTAGCCGAATGCCGCGCCGTGGAAGTCGTTCGTGCCGGATTTGAGAAACGAGTTGAATGTGCCGCCGCCGGTGCGGCCGAACTCCGCGTCATACGTATTGATCTGGAGCTTGACCTCCTGGACAGCCTCGATCGAAGGAATAATGACGGCACGGTTTATGGAATCCGTAATGGCAATGCCATCCAGCGTGTAGTTGTTGCCGCGAATGGGACCGCCCGCGATCGAGATCTGCGAAGAACCGCTCTGGTCTTCCATGCGGTTGAACTTGGGATCGCCGCCGGGCACCACATTCTGCGAGATCTTGACGCCTTCATAGAAAGGATTCCGGCCCATGTTGGGCAGGTCGGCCAGTTTCTGGCCATCGATGACCTGGCCTGTGGAGGCATTCGTCGTTTCGAGCAGCGGGGCGTCTTCGCTGACGTTAATGCTCTCGGTCACCTCGCCGATGGTCAGCTGCAGATCGACGCCCAGAAACTCCTGCGTGTTGACCACGACGCCTTTCTTCTGAAGCGTTTTGAATCCGGGTTTCTCGGCTGTGATCGTGTACGTGGCGGGATTCAACGCCGTGAAAGAGTAGAGCCCTTCGTCATTCGAGATCTCCGCTCGTGAAATGCCGGTTCCTTCATCGACGAGCGTGACTCTGGCCAGACCGATCACGGCTCCGGACGCGTCCGACACTTTTCCGCGAATGCCGCCCTGAAACGTCTGCCCCTGGAGCGGCAATGACAGCGGCAGGATTGATGTAAAGAGGAGTCCGATACAGACTCTTGATCGCATGAGGTTTCCTTTCCGAAACGGAATAGAGAAGGCCCGGGCGGTGGGCGATTCACGACGGGCGGGAGCAGTTACAGGCCGTCGTTTTGCTCGTTTCGTTCGAGTGGGATTCCGCTACGCGGCAGCGCGAGGACACCGTCGGAGGCTCAGAGACACGACGCGCCGGACAGAGGGCGGATCAACCTGGAAGAGCCTGATGCGGTGGTGAGTTTAAGGCTAAAGGAGAGTGAGCGTAAAAGTCAATGATTTCGGGCAGATTGAGGCGCGCGATCACAGGGACCGGACGCGCGCGGCGCAAAAGTATACGTGTCGAGGATCTCGCGGCGATAAGTAGAGATGGTCAGAGGATGTTCACGGCGCGCGCGGCGAGCAGTGCGACCGTGGCGAGCGAGATGACCGACTGCACGATCATGAGGGTCTTCGCCCATCGTGAAAGCACAGGCACGTCGGTGGGCGAGAATGCGGTACTGGTGTTGAACGCGAGAAACAGGTAGTCGATGAAGCCGGGGCTCCAGGACTCCTCGCCCATCACCTTTTTCAGCGTGGGGTCCATCATCATCTGCGGGAAGAGAAACGCCCCGTCGGTATGCACGCCTCGAGCGTCACGGCGGTTGGGACCGCCGCCATCGAGCCGCCAATACCAGGAGGCGAACACAAGGATGTTGCTGACCCAGAGCGCGACGGCCGCCCGCAGCAGTTCGGCGGGCGCTTCCTTATGCAGCAGCAGGCGGCGGATCAGCAGGGAAAGGGAGGCCAGCAGGGCCAGCGTGATGATCGTCAGGCTGGCATAGGCGAAGACGTCGTTCAACTGGAGGCGGCCCGTGCGGTGGAAGACCACCGACGGGATCAGGAGGGCAGTGGTAACGGCGAGCAGCAGCCAGGAGGGGCCATAAGTCAGCGACTCCGGCAGTGCGTAGAACAGGAGGCCGACTGCAAGGGTGGCGACGATGGCCGGCCAGCGCGGCTCGGGGTCGCGGCGCTCGAGCGCAATCATGCGGTTTTGCCGAACCGGACGGCAAGCAGAGTGATGTCGTCCGCCTGCGGCGCCCCCGAAGTGTAAGCCCGGATCGTCTCCATCACGCGCTCGGCGACGCCAAGGACCGTGTGCTCATGGATGGAGCGAATCAACTCAGAGAGCCGCGCTTTGCCGAACAGCTCATGATCCTGATTTTCGGCTTCGGTGATTCCGTCCGTATGCAGCAGAATCGTGTCGCCGGATTGCAGCATGGCTTCATTGGTGTCGAATGTGGCGTCGTCGAACATTCCCACCATGAAACCGCGCTCGCCTTTGAGTTGCCGGGGTTCGCCCGTGGCCGGAAGCAGCCAGGGCGCGCTGTGGCCGCCGATCGTCCATGTGAGTTTACCGGAGGAGGTATCGAGAATGCCGTAAAACAACGTGACGTACGTCTGTCCGTTGCTCTGCGGAACCAGAATGCGATTGACGGCCGCCAGGCATTCGCTGGGAGTCGCGCCATGAAGCGCGGTGGACCGCAGAACGGTGCGCGCCACGGCCATGAAGAGCGCGGCGGGAATCCCTTTGCCGGAAACGTCGCCGATCACGAAGCCGAACTGGTGATGGTCGATCGGAAAGAAGTCGTAGAAATCGCCGCTCACGTCGCGAGCGGGCAGCATCACGGCGGCGACATCGACGTCATCGCGGGTCACCTGCGGTTCGGGCAGAAGCGATTGCTGGATTTTGGCCGCCACGGCGAGCTCGGCGCGAATCTCTTCCAGCTCTTCCTTCGTCCGTTTCGCTTCGCGGAGCATTTCGAGTTCGCGGTAAGTCTTCCGGACGGTGGCTTCGAGATCCTGGAAGTCGATCGGTTTGGTGACAAAGTCGTAGGCGCCGCGATTCATGGCCATCCGCAGATTGATCATGTCCGTATATGCGGAAACCATGACGGTCTTGATCAGGCGCGGCATGTCGTTGAGGCGGGCGAGCAGCGTGAGCCCGTCCATTACGGGCATGTTGATGTCGCTCAGCACAACTTCGATTTCGGGATCGCTCTCGAGTTTCGCAATGGCTTCCTGCCCGTCCCGCGCGAAGACGAACTGCATCTCGCCGGCCCGGATCTGCCGGCGGAACCGTTGCAGGATGAGCGGTTCGAGATCGGGCTCATCGTCCACCACAAGGATCTTTACGTTCATGTGTTTTTCTGGATAGTCTTCGGGAGCGAGATCCGGAAGCGCGTGAAACTGCCGGGTTCGCTCTCGACGGTCAG
>DASZUZ010000834.1:0-4738 GCA_035547415.1 Bryobacteraceae bacterium
CCGCTGAAATTCGTATTCGCCGCATCCGTCGCGCTGATGCTCGCGGTGACGATGCCGGGCCCGCTGATCTGGTAAACGCCGGTCCGCGTAAAGCCTGCGTTGTCGCCATCGAGGTAGACATAGATATCGTATGCGCCCGCGGCAAGACCCGATACAGTGACAGTGGTCGGATTGCCCTTGCCGTTATCCAGATACCCACGCATCATCCGGTTGTTTCCGGCCGTATCGGTAATCGGCGTGCTCCACCCGTTATCGGAGTTCCAGGTCACCGTGGCTGCCGTTGCTGTTCCGGTCTCATCGACGAGGGAAAGCGGTGAGCCGCTCGCTGCGCCCGTCGCACTGTTCCAGTTTGGTTTGGCAATCACGCCGGCGGTCTCCGTACTTGCCATCGCCGTATCCGTGCCGACGAAATCGATGCTGATCGCCGCCGGGCCTGAAGACGACGTGATCACGAGCGTCGCGGTGGCAGAGTGCGTCAGAGACCCGCTTGTACCCGTAACGGTCAGCGTGGAACTGCCCGGCGGCGTACTTCCGGTCGTGCCGATTGTCAGAGTGGACGTGCCCGAGCCGGTCACGGACGCGGGACTGAATGATGCCGTCGCTCCCGCGGGCAACCCGCTGGCGCCGAGCGTGACTGCCGCGTTGAATCCATTGAGGGCGGTGACCGAGACGGTGTAGGTTGTGCTCCCTCCGGGGGCGATCGTCTGTGACGAAGGCGCGACCGAAACAGAGAAATCCGCCGTCGCGCTCACGACCAGGGTCACGGCGGAGGTATGCGTCAGCGATCCACTCGTGCCGGTAATCGTCAGCGTGGAACTGCCCGGCGGCGTACTTCCGGTGGTGGTGATTGTCAGAGTAGACGTGCCCGAACCGGTCACGGACGCGGGGTTGAATGAGGCGGTCGCGCCAGTGGGCAAGCCGCTCGCGCTCAGATTTACCGTCGAAGTGAAACCATTCAGGGCGCCGACGGTGACGGTGTATGTCGTCGTTCCTCCGGCCGTGACGGTCTGGGACGACGGACTCGCGCCGATGGAAAAATCAGGCGATCCACCCGTGGACGGGACGATCTGGATTCCATTCAGCGGCGCGCGCGGGTTCCCGGTCGTCGCGCCGGGGGTGGCGGTGATCGTAAATCCGGAACTGATACTGACGCCGCTGAAGAGGACATAATTGCCATTTGAATTGACCGCCTGGCTGAATGTTCCATTGAAATTGGCCCCCGCGGCGTCGATCGCACCGATGGTGGCCGTAGTCACTCCCGGACCACTGATCTGATAATTTCCCGTACGCGTGGTGTTCGCGTTGTCCCCATCCGTGTAGACGTAAATGCTGTAGGTCCCGGCGCTGAGACCCGCGACGGTTGCCGTCGTCGGGTTCCCCGCAGGATCATCCAGATAACCTTTCATCATCCGTGCGTTGCCCGGCGAGTCTGTGATTGGCGTACTCCAGACGCCATCGGCGCTCCAGGACACCGTTGCCGCTGTCGTGGTCCCTGTCTCATCCACGAGAGACAATGGCGAACTGCTCTTCGAGCCGGTGGCGTTGTTCCAGTTGGCTTTCGCGATTACGCCCGCGGTTTCAGAGGTTCCCATGGCAGTCCCGGTACCCACGAAATCAACACTGAGAACGCCCGTTCCGCTTGTGCCTGCCGTCACCGCCAGAGTGACGGTGGCGGAATGAGAGAGAGAACCGGTCGTGCCCGTGATCGTGAGACTGGAAGTTCCGGCGGGCGTGTTCGCGGCGGTGGTCACCGTCAGCGTGGACGACCCGGAGCCGTTCAGCGACGCCGGACTGAAGACGGCGGTCGCGCCGGTGGGCAATCCGCTGACTCCCAGACTCACGGTTCCGCTGAATCCGTTTTGCGCGGCAACGGAGACCGTGAAGGTGGTCGCATTCCCGGCGGCCACGGTCTGGGAAGAAGGAGCCGCGGAAAAAGAGAAATCCGGAGAAGAAGAAACGCCGCCATAGACGTCGATCTCGGCCATCGACGTATACTGCGCGCCATTCGCCTCCGTCAGCGCGCGCAGCCGGATGTAGCGATATGTATTCTGCGGAAATGAAATGAGCTTCAGGTTTGCGTCGTTCGCGAACGTCCCCGTACTGATCGGCGAACCCCAGCTTGAAAGATTACTGGTCGCATAGAATTCGTATTGCCCGATGCGGCCGTTGACGCCACCGTCCTGCCGGGGCAGGTAACTGAACTGGTTGATCTGGTAGGTGGCGCCAAGGTCAATCTGGATCTCATGCGGCAACGGGGCGACGGTTGGGCAGTATTGAGTGTGCCAGATCGTCGTCGGGTTCCCGTCGAATCCATTGGTTGCGGGATTGCTGGCGCACTGCGTTTCCTGACTGTCGACGAACACCAGTTTCCAGTTTGTCTTCGGAACATCATTCGTTGAAATGACGGTGACAGCGCCGGTGCGGGTCTGCGACCCGTCGGTGGCGTTAATCGTGACGACGTACGTTCCCAGAGGCGGAGCCGAACTGAATGACAGGGTCAAAGTTGACGAGCCTGAACCCGAAATCGTCGCCGGAGAAAAGGTCGCGGTCGTATTCGGCGGGAGGCCGGTTGCTGAAAGGGAAACGGTGGGAGAGTATCCGAAAGAAGTCACCGAGATCGTGTAGGAAAGAGGGGCGACTCCCGCTGTACTGACAGTCTGAACGGGCGGGCTCGGAATAACCGAAAAGGCGGGCGCCAGTGGAAGTGCCGCCAGTCCGTTCAGCGCATTTCGGGTGATCTGCTGCGCGATGGGGCTGATTACCGATGGACGTATGTTCGGGACGTTATAGTCGTCCAGCCCCCAACTCCACTGGAAGGTGCCCATGTTTATGACGATCGCCCCGCTCGCGGCGGTATAGGCCACCGAGTCCCCGGGTGTTCCGTCGGCGAGCGTTTCATGGGTCAGGTCGGCCGTGCCGGCGGGCTGGAGGCCGTGCGTACCGTCCACCTCATATCCCCAGAGACCCGTCAGATGAGCGCCGTTCTGAACGCCCGTATAGGTATAGACCCAATGAGGCGCGTCGGCCACAATCAGGTCGCCGCCGGAGGTGCCGGGGTTGAACATGATTCCCAGCAGCGTTTCTTCGGGCAGGTTGACCGGTGGATCTCGCCATCGAACTGTCGTCAGGTAAGAGAGATTGGGATCTGAGGCATAGGGATCGGCCGTGCTTTTATAACAAATAATCGTTCGGTCCGCCGCCCCGGTTACCGGACTCGGCGCGAATCGAATCTGCCAGTAACAATCATTCGCAGCGAAGACACCTATTCCCTTTCCGGCGTCACGGGCGGCCTGAATATTCATTCGCATCTGCCACGACCAGTATTCGCTGTGGCCGGCGATGATCACCGCCTTATGAGTCAGCAGAAGATTTCCGTTCTCGTGCGCGTCGACGTCCGAAATGTAGGTGACGTCAATACCCTCTCGCTCGAGGAATCGCACCATGTTGTAGCCCCAACCCGCGGGAGTGCTTACGGAGGAAGGCTGGACATTTGTGAGAAATTCGCCCGCGCCCACTCCGCTCGCCGAACCGCCCTGATTACCAAAGGCAAACGGCCGGTTATACGAGACCTGCGTCGCGGCGACGCTGTTGGTGCTGTTCCAGGTGTATAGAGACTTCCCGCCCCAGTTGTTGTATGCCTGGAACGTATTCATGGTGATCTGGTTGATGTACGTCGAGGCGCGTGGATCATCGCGAACAATGAAAATGATGAAGCTTTGCTTCGAACTGGTGTTGCCGGTGAGTCTGGCGAGATAAACGCCACTGGCCCAGTCAGTGGGATCGGACGTATTCAATGGAATGCTGAGCTGATAGGGATTGACCCACTGGCATTCGACCATCCCCGTCGCGGGGTCCGGCGAAGGAATTGTTTGTCTGACGCCTGTTACCTGCACGGGCGCCATGACCCTGCGAGCGCCGGCGCCGCCGTACCAGCCCATCCGAAAAACGTCCAGGGTATATGTCGCATCGGCGGTATTCACGAAGAAGCTGATCTGCCCCCCGCGATTCACGCTCGTCAACGAAGCGTATCCCTCGATCTCGTGATTGGTCGCCGGATTGGTCAGTTGCCAATCCGGGGATCCCGTTTTGCTGTTTTCAATCTGTATGGGATTCTGGGCCGCGAGCGTTGAGGCCGCCAGCAGCAGCCATGCCAGTGCGGACGAAATGCGCTTCAGGCGTCGGACTGAAGGATGGAGCCTCGCGCGTCCGGCAGGCGGTTCCGATAAATCCTCCAGCGGCATCTTTCAGGCCCTCTCGGCGCGGCTCAATCGATTCTCGTCCGAACGGGGCGCGCCGCTCTCCACGCTTACACCGCTGCCGCCAATCTGCCATCGCGGAATCGCAAGATACGCCAGCATGGCGGCGGCGCGCCGTCCGCGAGTTACGGTATCCAGGGTGAAGGCGCATGCCAGGCTGAGAGCTGACAGGATGGCGAGCCCCGTCGCGAGAATCGCGGTGGGAAACCGGGGAACCAGACCTGTTCTGAGGAATTCGAGAATGATCGGATAAGCGAGAACGATCGAGGCGCACGCCAGCACCGCCGAGAGGACGGTGAAGAACAAAAGAGGCCGTTCGCCCCGCAGAAGGTTGAAAATGGCCAACAGGATTCGGGCGCCGTCGTGATAAGTACGAAGCTTGCTCGCCGAGCCGGTGGGTCGTGACTTGTAAGGAGTAGGAATCTCCTCCACCCGAAGCCGGAGCCCGAGCGCGTGAACCGTCATCTCCGTCTCGATTTCGA